>JBDTVL010000547.1:0-2506 GCA_040007215.1 Flavitalea sp. | reverse complement strand
CAGCATGGCGCCACCGCCTGTTGAAACGTAACTTACCTTGTCCGCATAGCCGAACTGGTTGATAGCGGCTACAGAATCGCCGCCGCCTATCAGCGAGTAAGCGCCTTTCTGGGTGGATTCTGCGATAGCTTCTGCAATGGCTTTTGTGCCGTTCTGAAATTTCTCCATCTCAAAAACGCCCATTGGTCCATTCCACAGCAGGGTTTTTGACTGCAGGATCACCTCACGGAAATCCTTAATCGCAGATGGGCCTATATCCAATCCCATCCAGCCGGAAGGAATTTTGTTGTTATCGCATTCTTTGGTATTTGCCTTAGCGTCGAACTTGTCGGCTATAATGCTGTCGGAAGGAAGATGGATAACGACATTTTTAGCTTTGGCTTTTTCGAGCAGGTCCAGCGCCATTTGCAGTTTATCTTCTTCTACCAGCGAGTTGCCGATATCGCCGCCCTGGGCTTTAAAGAAGGTGTAGGCCATTCCTCCGCCTATAATAATATGATTTGCTCTTTCCAGCAGGTTTTCTATGAGCATGATCTTGTCGGATACTTTAGCGCCTCCCATGATGGCGGTAAAGGGCTTCTCTGCATTAAGCATCACTTTTTCGGCGCTTTTTACTTCGCTTTCCATGAGCAGTCCGAACATTTTTTTATCGGCCGGGAAATAGTCGGCTATCACTGCCGTAGAAGCGTGCGCGCGGTGAGCCGTGCCGAATGCATCGTTCACATAAACATCGCCGAGTGAAGCCAGTTTTTTAGCAAATTCCTTATCTCCTTTTTCTTCTTCTTTATAAAACCTGAGGTTTTCCAGCAATAATACTTCCCCGGGTTTCAGCGCTTTTGCTTTTTCAATAGTCTGGGCGCCGATACAATCGTCTGCAAACAAAACAGCGGTTCCATTCAGCAGTTGGCTGATATGGTTAACGAGGTGCCTGAGTGAATATTTATCTGTAGGTCCGTCCTTTGGCCTGCCCAGGTGCGACATCAGGATCACCGAACCTCCATCATGAAGTATTTTCTGAATAGTGGGGATGGCTGCGCGGATCCTGTTATCATCGGTTATTTCGAATGCATCATTCAGCGGCACATTAAAATCAACACGGATCAGCGCTTTGGTGTTGGCGAAGTTGAAGCTTGAAAAATCAGGCATGGGAGGATGTTAAAGGCAATTAATTATATTTTAAAAGGCAGGATGGAAAAGGCGAAACAAAAATGCTGTTTTACCTTTTCCATCCTGCCTTTTTACTTATTTCTTGATAAGCTTCGCGAAGTAATTCACGGTTCTTACGAGTTGGCTGACATAGCTCATTTCATTATCGTACCAGCTAACTGTTTTTACCAGTTGATGATCGCCTACGGTGATCACCTTGGTTTGAGTGGCATCGAATATAGATCCGAAATGGCTGCCGATGATGTCGGTGCTAACAATTTCGTCTTCATTATAAGCGAAACTTTCATTGGCGGCCGCTTTCATCGCTGCATTTACCTGTTCTACGGTAACTTTTTTACCGAGGATGGTTTGCAATTCTGTGAGCGAACCTGTTAAGGTAGGAACGCGTTGTGCGCCGCCATCGAGTTTGCCTTTAAGGTTTGGAAGTACCAGCCCGATAGCTTTAGCGGCGCCGGTGCTGTTGGGAACGATATTCTGGGCTGCTGCCCTGGCGCGGCGAAGATCTCCTTTTGGATGAGGAGCATCCTGGGTGTTCTGATCGTTGGTGTAAGCATGAACGGTGGTCATCAGGCCTACCTGGATGCCATAGCTGTCGTCGAGTACTTTAGCCATTGGCGCGAGGCAATTGGTGGTACAGGAAGCGCAGCTGATCACTGTTTCTGATCCGTCAAGGATCTGGTGGTTAACATTAAAAACGATGGTTTTCAGGTCGCCGGTGGCGGGGGCTGATATAACCACTCTTTTTGCTCCGGCGGTGATATGCGCTGCTGCTTTGTCTTTATCCGCAAAAAAGCCTGTACATTCCAGCACAACGTCTACATCATGGGCTTTCCAGGGTATTTCAGCCGGATTTTTCTGGGTATATATCTTTATTTCATCGCCATTGACGATAATGGAGTTTTCGGTGGATTTTACTTCAACATCGAACCTGCCTTGTGCGCTATCATACTTCAGGAGATGTGCCAGAACGCTGGGGCTGGTCAGGTCATTAATGGCGACCACGTCAATTCCTTCCATTTTATAGATTTGACGGTAAACCAGGCGTCCGATACGTCCGAAGCCGTTAATAGCAACTTTAACTGTGCCCATAGTCGAAAATTTGAGTTTTTATTAAATTTTGAGGATGCGAAATTACGAAATTAGAGGCGTTTAATAAGGTAAAATTTCAGTTATCTCTATGCTGAGCGGGAGTTTTTAAGAATAATTGGCTTTATGCGGGGTATAAATAAACAAAGTTTTGGAATAAAATCTTCCACCTGTTATCTTTGCCGTCCAAAAACAGAAGCCGCGTTGGTCAATCGGTTAAGACGCATCCCTTTCACGGATGAATGAGGGGTTC
>JBDTVL010000546.1:0-2508 GCA_040007215.1 Flavitalea sp. | reverse complement strand
CAAGAAGAGCGTCATCGACCGCGCCCGGACACGGGTGCTGGCTTTTCTGAATATAGTAGGAGAGGGGATGCGGGGAGGATCTTATGAGCAGAATATTTCCGATATGGATCCGAAACTCACGGCTTTTGTAGCGAAATCATTTCCTAAAGACGTGGTGGGCATTAAGCTGGCGCATTTTGAAGGACATGACTGGACGCCCACCGACAGAGCTTCAGAAGCAGGAAGACAGGCTAACATACCTGTTATGGTCGATTTTGGAGGAAGCAATCCGCCGCTAGCCATACAGGAATTATTTGAACAGCATCTACGTCCCGGCGATATTTTTACGCATTGCTTTGGACAATTAAAAACCCGTGAAGCTATTGTGGACACAGCAACGAAACAGGTAAAATCTTTTGTTTGGGAAGCGCAGAAAAAAGGACTTTTTTTTGATGTAGGGTATGGGGGTATCAGTTTTTCTTTCTCGCAGGCCATCCCTGCCGTAAAGAGCGGATTCTATCCAAACTCTATAAGCACAGATCTGCATACGGGCAGTATGAATAATGCTATGAAAGACCAGCTTACTGTTATGTCGAAGTTCCTCGTGATGGGAATGGATCTGAAATCAGTGATCAAAGCCGCTACTGTTAATCCTGCACAGGAGATTAAAAGGCCTGAGCTCGGAAATCTTTCGGTAGGATCGGAAGCGGATATCGCTATTTTAAATCTGCGTCAGGGAAGATTCGGCTATTTTGATTATACCGGTTATAAGATTGAAGGAGATGCAAAGCTGGAATGTGAGATGACCATCAGGGCCGGCAAAATAGTTTACGATCTTAACGGTATCGCCTATCCGCTGGGAGCAGGCGCGCCGCCTGTTAAAAATCAAAAGAAAGTTTCGCAATTCTAACGATCATTAAATATATATACCATGATAAAATATTCTTTTTTACTTGTTGCTTTGGTAAACATCTGGTTGATCGCTCCTGCTCAAACGAAAGATGAAATGTCGCTGTCGGCATTGATCGACAATTTAAATGTCGCTATCATCAAGGCCGATAAAAATGCGCTGGAACAGATCGTGTCCGATCAGTTAAGTTATGGTCATTCCAGCGGTAAGGTGGAAGATAAAACCCAGTTTATCGAAACGGTGTTGAATGGTCCGCTGAAATTTTCCAGCATTGATCTTACAGATAAAACCATTTCAATGGCAGGAAAAAATGCCATTGCCCGGAATAGCTTTATGGGTAAAGCTATGGTGAATGGCGAGGCTAAGGATATTAAGTTACAGGTGCTGATGGTATGGCAGAAAATTAAAGGTCATTGGAAATTGCTGGCCCGTCAGGGATTTAAGATCTGATTATTTAGCAGTTGCTCATTGGCGTTAGTCTCTGACTGCCTTCTCAATGCTTCTGTCGGGAATGATCCAGATCATAGAAACTATTACGAAAAGGGCAATCGATGCAGCGGTATTGACAAACCCCGCAGGGATGGCTAAACCATAGAAAAAAACAGAGATCATCCCTTTCCTGCTCATTTTTTTATAGGCCTGCGCCAGTTCTTCAGAGGCGGGATTTGTTTTTATGATAACGGCCTGGAGAATGGTAAAGGCAATACCGCATAGAATGAGCAGGGCGGCATAAACGATTACGGTATTTCTTTCGAAATGATTTTCTCCCATCCAGCCTGTGCCGAAAGGTATAAGAGAAAGCCAGAATAATAAATTGAAATTCGCCCAGATCATTCCGCCTGTTACCCTTTTAACGGTATGCAGCAGGTGATGATGATTTCCCCAGTAGATACCTACAAAAATAAAGCTGAGTACATAACTTAAAAGAACAGGAGCCAGTTCCAGTAAGTTTTGCCAGGATGTTCCGTGCGGAACCTTCACTTCCAGAACCATAATAGTAATAATAATCGCCATTACGCCATCGCTGAAAGCTTCCAGTCTTGTTTTATTCATGCTGAAAATTAATTGAATTTAGGGAAGACGTAAGGTTAACGTGTATAATTACTTCATTATTAATCCTTCCAGCCGAATTTATGCCATGTCTTTATGAACTTTTTTTTTAAAAAAATTAAACAAACGTTTAATTAAATCAAACATTTGTTTAATTTTGCAGTCTTAATGATTTTTTATGAACTACAGCGATAAACAATTACAGATCATCGGGGCGGCAGAAAAGCTGTTTGCCTACAATGGTTTTGAGGGAACATCGGTGCGGGATATTGCCGAAAATGCAGGGGTGAATGTAGCCATGATCTCTTATTATTTCGGGTCGAAGGAAAAACTGCTGCAGGCGCTTTTTGAGCAACGAACACAGAACCTTACCATGAAAATAGAAGGTTTGCTGAAAGATGATACGCTAACGCCATTCCGTAAAATAGAGATCGTTATTGATGATTATGTAGAACGCGTGGCAGAAAAACAACGATTTTATAAAGTGATGCTTTGCGAACAGATGCTGGACAAGAACAGGTCGATCACCACGCTTTTAAATGAATTAAAGAAACGCAACAGCGATATGA
>JBDTVL010000545.1:0-2512 GCA_040007215.1 Flavitalea sp. | reverse complement strand
GGCGCAAACAGGAACCAGTCGGTAAGTATACCATCCGAAATACATTTGTCAACGACCAGTTTTGTTTTTTCAGCATTCTCCAGTTCAACAGCGATCAGTAATCCTTTTGATCTTACTTCTGCAATTTTAGGATGCTGCAGCAGTTCGCGGAACAGCGCTTCTTTTTTAGCCACTTTAGCGATCATGTTTTTTTTGATCAACACCTTCATGGCGGCAAGTCCTGCGGCGCAGCATACCGGGTGACCGCCAAATGTAGTGATATGGCCAAGTACAGGATCAGACGCAAGTTGACGCATCAGCTTATTATCGGCAATGAAGGCGCCCAGGGGCATTCCGCCTCCCAGCGCTTTTCCCAGCAAAAGAATATCGGGAACGATATCAAATTTTTCAAATGCCCACAGCGATCCTGTCCTTCCAAATCCGGCCTGAATTTCATCCAGTACCAGCAGGGTTCCTGTTGCCGCGCATTGTTGGGACACCGATTTTATCCATTCTGATGAGGGAGCATAAACGCCGCGTTCGGCCTGGATGGTTTCCATGATCACACAGGCGGTGGAAGCGGTGATCTGAGCGGGAACAGCAGCATCGTTATAATTGAGGTGTGTTATACCTGGCAATAGCGGCCTGAATGCATTTCTCCAGTATTCATCGCCTATCAGACTCAGGGCGCCCTGCGTTGATCCATGATAGCTATGGTTAAAGGCAATGATCTCTGTTCTTCCTGTTGCTCTTTTGGCCAGTTTCATGGCGCCTTCTACTGCTTCGGCGCCTGAGTTAGTAAAATAAGTTGTGTTCAGGGAAGTCGGCAGATGATCGGCGAGCAGTTTAGCATACTGCACCTGCGGCGATTCAATCATCTCTCCATATACCAGCACATGCAGGTAATCATCCGCCTGTTTCTTTATGGCTTTCACCACATCGGGGTGCCTGTGCCCGATATTACACACGCTGATACCAGCAATAAGATCGATGTATTCCTTATCATCTTTGTCCCACAACCTGCTTCCCCTGGCCTTACGGATCTCGATGGCCAAAGGCGCAGCAGAGGTCTGAGCAATATGCTGAAAAAATAATCGGCGTGAATGCATATAATAAAATTGCACAAAGAAACCAACAAATGCTTAAAGGGTAGCAAAGATTTGAGGATATTTGGATAAACTATTCTCTATGGCTCTTATCATGCATGTTAAAGGAATATATCCAAGCTTCGGTGAAAACAATTTCCTGGCTCCGAATGCCACTATTGTCGGAGACGTTGAAACCGGGGCCGACTGCAGCATCTGGTTCAATGCTGTTGTGAGAGGCGATGTAAACAGTATTAAGATGGGATCAAAAGTAAATGTTCAGGACGGCGCGGTAATACATTGCACTTTTCAAAAAACCAAAACCGTTATTGGTAATAATGTTTCTATCGGCCATAATGCCATCGTTCATGGCTGTACCATTCACGATAATGTGCTGGTGGGCATGGGCGCCATTATCATGGATAATGCTGAAATTGGCAGCAACTCCATTATTGCTGCCGGGGCGGTGGTGCTGGAAGGCGCTATAGTGGAAGAAGGCAGCATCTTTGCCGGAGTGCCTGCAAAAAAAGTAAAATCGATCTCCAAAGAGCTTATTAGCGGCGAAATCAACAGGATAGCAGACAATTACCTGCAATATTCAAAGTGGTTCCGCGACCAGGAACCACAATAATTACCCCGTATATTGCAAGTTTCATATACTATTATTAGCTTTAATAACGTTCTTAGTAACAGATGTTTTTTTATGAAAGCTATCCGTAATATATTCCTTGTTTCTATTTGCGCAACCATCCTGGTAACAGGTTCTTCCTGTAAGGTATGGCGAAATGTTTTTGGCCCTAAATACGGGTGCCCTGCCAATGGTAAAGCCTTTGGAGCTGAAAGAATATTGAGCGGCGAAAAGCCCCCTAAAACAAAAAAATTCAGGGTATAAAAAACATACCCGATTATTTAATATCGTTTTCCACAGGACCAGGCGAGGTTTAATAACCAAGCGGAAGTTCTGACCATTCATAACCCTAAATCCGTATTTGTATGAGCCTCACGCTACGCACTGACTTCGGCTGCACCGAAGCGATTATTGACGACGATTGTGGTCTTAAACGTTTTTACGAAGTCGCCAATATATTACTCGACGACCTGGAAATAAAATTCACACACAAAGAAGATGATTTTGACACGCTTACCTGGGATTTTCTTTTTAAAGGAAATATCCTGACCCTTCATTACAATATCTACACCGGCATTTCCATTTATCCGCGGAAGTTCAGGGAAGCTCCAAGAAAAGAGAATGATGCAGTAGTGGAAGTAGCAAGATTCCTGGAAAATAAATTACTTATCCATTCTGCAAAAAGGTATATGTCTTAACCTCCGGCTATCAATAGGATTTAACGCCTATGGTATCCAGTATATTTATATAACTAACATATCTTTCTATATGAATACGGCCCTCATTGAGGGCCTTTTTTATGGCGCATCCCGGTTCATTC
>JBDTVL010000544.1:0-2517 GCA_040007215.1 Flavitalea sp. | reverse complement strand
GTTTATTTATACCTCCGCTATTTTAAGCCGCATTAAAAGCCGTTGCAAATACAGCCGCAAAATCATCCAGTTTAACAGAGGCTAATGCCGGACGGGTCTTCGAATATTCCGAATACATTTCCCCGTTTCTGATTGCCTGGCCCATTTCAACATAATTTCCCGCTACATTTTCGGATAGCCCTGCCTGTTTCATCCCTTCCAGCGCCTGGTCATCCGAAAACTCAACCCAGGGAAGATCAGGTTTGCCAATGGCTTTTCCTATTGCTGAGGCAATATCGCCAGTAGACACTTCATCGCTGGCTATGTATCGTATGCCTGAACCTTTAAAATCCAGCTTAGTAAGCTCTTCCACCGCTACCGTTGCAATATCCGAAGGATCTACAACAGGCATTTCCTTTCCATTGATCGTGAAATTGGAACCTATTATACCGGCATGTTTAATCAGACCAATATTAGCCAAGAAATTCTGGTAGAAATAAGCCGGCCGGAGATGTTTTACCTGAACGCCTTCCAGTTTATTAAATGCCTGTTCTACCCGGAAAAGCCCGCTTACAGGGCCGCATCCAGTTGCCATATGCGCCCCGATGCTACTCAGGTTCACCACATATTTCACGCCTGCATTACGAATAGCTACCGCATAATTTTCACCTGTGAAGCCTATAAATTCCTTCATATCCGGAGCGCCAAAATTAGGAGGCACCATAGTGTACACCGCATCTGCGCCTTTAAAAATCGAAGTAAGGAACGCTACGTCCTCCACCGAACCTTCAGCCACTTTCGCGCCTTTACCGGCGAGTTCTTTAAGATTACCAGCATTGCGGCTAACCACGGTTACCTTATGCCCCAATTGTAATAATTTTTCTGTAAGCGGTTTTGATATATGGCCCGCCCCGCCAAGAACTACATAATTCATGAGTGTATTGTTTTAGATTATTGTATATGCAACTATAAAGTCAAAAAAATTAACCTCCTATCTGGTCGGCGGCTCTGCCTACTGTTTTTACCAGCTCTTCACTTCTTTCCTTTCCCAATAGGCCCAGCGTGCGCAAATAAAATTCCTCCTGGCAAAGCTGTAACCGCGGCGTCAGCGCTTTGCCTTTCGGACTGGAATAAACATTTGTGATCTTGCCCTCAGTAATCCTAACAACCAATTTCTTATCTTCCAATTTGGCAATAAGACGCGTTACTGTACTGGGCGACAGCTGAAGCTCTGCAGCAATAACAGTGGGTTGCAGGCCCGGTCTCTCATTCACAAGCATCAGCAGGTATGCATGACTGGGAGTAAGTCCTACTTTACTCCAGCATGCCTGCGCCAGCTTTTCTGTTTTGCGCGCCAGGGCATTGGTGGCAAAATAAAGGCACATCGCATATTTACTTTCCGATGTTTTCATTCCATAACAAATATAAGAAGTCTTATAATTGTATGTACAACTATAAAACTATTTATTTTAAATATGCGGTTAAAATAATTATTTCCGATCCACGCCTGTCCTTTCCAGCATCCAGGCAGGGTATTCGGATGGTAGCTTACTTACCGAGTCCAATTGTTGTAATTCATCGGTGGTAAAATGAACATCTACCGCCTTGAGATTATCTTCCAGTTGTTCCATTTTATTAGCGCCGATGATGATAGTGGTCACCGCAGGCTGTTGCAGCAGCCAGGCCAGGGCCACCTGCGCTACGGAAACACCTTTGGAATCGGCCATAGGCTGAAGTTTATCCAGTATATCAAAAGCGCGGTCTTTATTAACGGGAGGAAAATCAAAATTAACTCTTCTCGACCCTTCCTCGGTTTGCCCGTCGCGTTTATATTTACCGCTCAGCAATCCACCGGCGAGAGGGCTCCACACCATTAACCCGAGGCGCTGGTCTTTAAGCAAAGGAATCAGTTCGCGTTCCAGGTCGCGGCCGGCAATGGTATAATAAGCCTGCAACGATACAAATGAGGAAAACCGGTTGATGGCGGAACAGCCCAACGCTTTCATCAATTGCCAGGCAGCCATATTACTGGCGCCGATATAACGTACCTTACCGCTGCGCACCAGATCATCGAGCGCCGAGAGCGTTTCTTCCAGCGGCGTAAGCGGATCGTAGCTGTGGATCTGGTAAAGATCAATATAGTCGAGTTTCATCCTTTTAAGACTTTCCTCAGCCTGCTGAATAATATGTTTACGGCTCAGGCCGATCTGGTTTGGCCCCTCTCCCATTTTCCCCCTGACTTTAGTGGCAATGATGAGATCATCGCGCTTAAGTCCAATATTTCGTATAGCCTGCCCCGTTAGCTCTTCCGACAACCCTTCCGAATAAACATTGGCGGTATCAATAAAATTGATACCCGCATCTACCGAACGTTTAACAATGTCATCAACAGGTTGCTGACCCAGGCTGCCAATGAATTTAAAATATCCTTTCCCACCGAAGGTCATGGCGCCAAGACATAATTCAGATACTTTCATTCCTGTATTTCCAAGGAGATTATATTTCATGTGTATTGTTTTAGTAGAATCAGTAAAATTA
>JBDTVL010000543.1:0-2526 GCA_040007215.1 Flavitalea sp. | reverse complement strand
ATGGCCGGTGGATCTTTTCCAGAACATACCCAGCAGGAAAGTGGCAAAAAGAGGACCGTTTACAAATCCAAAAATCAGTTGCAGGAAATCATTTATATTATTAAAGCCTTTCGCCATATAAGCGGTAGCAATAGAGATCAGGATCCCGGCCACCGTTATGAATTTGCCGAAAACGAGATAATGTTTATCCGATTTATTTTTTATAAAATAAGCCTGGTAAATATCGTAAGTGAAAATGGCATTGAATGCCGTAACATTTCCGGCCATACCACTCATGAAAGAGGCGATCAGCGCTGTTATGCCAACGCCCAGTAATCCGCTAGGGTAATAATGAGCGATCAAAGAAGGAAGGGTCATGGTATAATTCAACTGCCCCTGATCATCCACGGGAATCTGATATCCCTTAGAACTTAGGGCAGGCTGTATAAGCGCAATAGCGATAATTCCAGGTAAAACCACTATAACCGGCATCAGCATTTTCGGGATGGCGGCAATGATAGGCGTGCGCTGTGCATCGCGCATATTCCTGGCGATCATAGCGCGTTGTACAACCAGGAAGTCTGTGCACCAGTATCCAAAGGAGCTTACAAAGCCAAGGCCAAATATCAGCGTTGAGAAATGCAACCCCATAGGATTGTCGCTGGCATTTCCCATATATTTCCAAACATGTGTCATGTTTGGCTCCAACTGTTGTTTTACAGATTCCCATCCTCCGGCATCCTGAAGAGCAATGATCACCAGTGGAGAAAGGCCAAGCACGATCAGAAAAAACTGTAATACTTCATTATAAACAGCGCTGGTAAGTCCACCCATGAAAGTGTAGATCATTACAATACCTGCGGCAATCCAGATAGATATGTCAAAGTCCCATTTCAGAATAATCTCCAGCATTTTAGCCAGCGCATACAACGAAATTCCGGAAGAGAATACCGTCATTACCGCAAAGGAAATAGCATTAAGGGCTCTTGTTTTTTCGTCGAACCTCAGAGAAAGATATTCAGGAACGCTCCTCGCTTTACTGCCATAATAAAAAGGCATCATGAATACGCCAAGGAAAAGCATCGCAAAAATGGCTCCCACCCAGTAAAAATGAACGGTCATGATGCCATACTTGGCCCCAGAAGCCACCATGCCTATTACTTCCTGCGCTCCGAGGTTGGCGGAAATAAAGGCCAGGCTGGTGATCCATACAGGAATAGACCGGTTACTGCTCAGGAAATCCTTGCTGGATTTGATCCTTTTTTTAATAATATAACCGACCGCGATCACAAACAGGAAATAAACGATAATGATCAGGTAGTCAGCAAGCTGTAAGTTCATAGCAGTCTTTAAGTAGTAGTGAGTAAACTTTAGTAACGCAATGTATAGATTTAGATCGGATCAGCGTACGCCGGCTTCTTAAAATAGGGTTCAATTTTGCTAAAAAATATGGAATTTTAAGGCTATGGGCGTACCTCACTAAAACATGTCTATGGAAGCGTCAATGAATGATTAATCTTTTTGAAAGAAAAGAATCTACTACTTCAGGTAATAATCTCTTAATAATACCGTGAAATCGCGACTATAATTTCCGTTTTCGTCCTTAATGCACAGATCGTATAGCATGGGGGTATAAGCTTCCAGCGGGGGAATGAAATTTTTTAGCTGTTCATCTTCCGGAAATAGCTCCGCAGCGTCGGCTGGAATATTTTTATTTCTCCTTTCGAAATATAGTATCGCGCGGAAATGATTGTGGTTGGGCGTTTGACGGATAAGCATTTTTTCTTTTAGTCTGAATCGGGAAGCCGCCAGCTTTTCAAATTCATTAACCCGGTGTACAGGCAGCAATAGGCCAAATGATCCATCGTTGGTAAGATGATGATCGATAGCATCGATCAATGCTTCAAGCCCCAGCGCTGAACTATGTTTCGCTATATTATCTTCCTCTTTTTCTGCCTTAAGGTCATTGCTATAAAAAGGAGGATTAGTGATGATGAAATCATATTTCAGCGGTAAGGAAAAACTTCTCACATCTCCTTTAAAAACCTGTAACCGACCGTTATTAAACATATTTCCGGCAGAATATTTATCATTGCCATCCGGGTTATTCCTTTGCTGAATATTTTCCAGCGATTGAGCATACGCTTCCCTGTCGATCTCAATACCATGTATAACCGAATCTGACCGCTGCGCCAGCATCATCATCAACAGCCCGCTTCCGCTGCCAATATCCAGCAGGAATTTTTTGCCGCCGATCCTTTCGGCCAGCCAGGCGCCGAGAATACAGGCATCGGTGCATACTTTCATCGCGCACCGGTCGTGATATATAATGAATTCTTTGAACTTAAAATAGGGATTCGACATTACCATTCTGCTTTAGCGCTGACGCGCATATCCAGTTCATCGCTTTTTCCAGCCAGGAAATTATAATAACCTGTTATCGCGATCATCGCCGCATTATCGGTGCAATAGGCAAAAGGTGGAATAAAAACCCGCCAGCCTTCTTTTTTGCCCATCTCTGTAAAAGCTTTTCTTAAACCGCTATTG
>JBDTVL010000542.1:0-2531 GCA_040007215.1 Flavitalea sp. | reverse complement strand
GCTATGCATCGGCCCTCTCTTGGTTGCTCTTTGCGGTGATCTTTGTACTGGTCGGTCCCACGATACCGGCGGCATGAACAAGAATATCAATTCTTCCCCAATCCTTCTCCACCCTGGCAATAGCTTCCGATACCTGAGTGGGATTGCTGACGTTCACCAGGTATCCTTTTGCTTTTATACCTGATGCTTTAAATTCCCCCACTGTTTTCTGTAACAGATCCTCATTAATATCCATCAGCGCCAGCGTAGCTCCTTCTTTTCCCAGCCTGGATGCCACGCCTTTTCCTATACCATCGGCGCTGCCGGTTATAATAGCTATTTTATCGGTAAACCTTTCCTGTATGTTCATAGTATGTGTTAGGGTTGTTTCTTATAATAATTAATGGACTGATATATTGCCCCGGTTTCAAATTGTCGTCATTTTCCTGGCTCCCCTGCTGCAAAAGATACCGCATACCCATCAGTTTTTAGCGTTAGTTGTTAAAAATATATTGACTCAGAAAAAAATATGCTATTGGGAAAGCTTTAAAATTTATTAATTCATCTAATAAATATACTTTTTCAACATTGGCGCGGTAATTAATGCGCAGGAGTACTCAAGGCCTGAACTGCAGTGGTACAATGCAGGCATACGCTTTGATATCCCTCTCTTCAACCCGTTAATGCAGCTGAAGACCAGTAAAACAACTGTGTTTCAAGGAACCCGGGTAAAAAAGCCAGGTTGTTTTTGAAGGATATGGAAGGAGATAAAAGCCCTTACCAGTCGGAGTACCTGGTGGAATTTCATCAGCCCGGGGACAAGCCGTAAGTAACGGCTCTATATATACGTATATATGCATGCGTTTTTGCAGTGGGTTAATTCGCGCAATCGATTGTGGATCGGTCATAGCTGATCATGCCTTAATTTAGTCTACATTCAATGGGGCTTAAACATTTTTATGAGCGAAATAGCTATACGCGATCTGTACAAATGGTGCACTGTACCTGCTAGTGAGCTGATCAGTCATCCGCAACTGCGAACGCCTTTCAGGATGGCGGAAGATTCTAAAGAAATGGGCGTTCTTATGGCCCGCGACCTTGTTGACGAGATAAAGGCCGCCAACACCGAAAAGCGACAGTTGCGTGCTATCATTCCCTGCGGTCCTAAATGCTGGTACCAGCCTTTTACCGATATCGTGAACCAGGAGAAAGTATCTTTAAGAGATCTGGTGGTTTTTCATATGGATGAATGCCTGGACTGGGAAGGGAAACTACTGCACCCGAATGACCCATACAATTTCAGGACCTTTATGGAGAAATATTTTTATGGAGGTATTGATGCCGAACTGGCGGTAGCGGTAAGCCGGCGCTATTTTCCGGCTCCTGGTTCCATTGAGCTGATCCGCGAAAAGATTGCGGAAGCGCCTATTGATATTACACTGGGCGGATGGGGACAGGATGGTCATGTGGCCTATAATCAAACCCGCCGTCATCCTTTTAGCAGTATTACCATCGAACAGCTCCGCAATTCCAGTATGCGTATACAGGATAATAATATCGATACGATTATCGCGCTCGCTCAAAGAAGTTTTGGCGGCGCTTACCAGTTTGTTCCCCCTATGTCTGTAACGCTCGGGCTGAAAGAATGCCTGTCGGCAAAAAAAGTAAGGTTATATAGCGATACCGGAGCGTGGAAACAAACTGCGCTGAGGGTAGCGCTGTTCTCTGAGGAAACTGTCGAGTACCCGATGACCTTACTGCAATCGCATCCCGATGCGCTGATCACCGCTACCCGCGATACGGCATCTCATCCCATTGCAGATAATCCTGACTGGCAATTTGAGGGCGTTAATATATGAAAGCGCTGATACCTGTTGATAATAGCGGCTACTTATATGATCATATCATTGGAACGGGCGGAATAGGTTCAGGCATATTTTTTTCCCTGGAAGACGATCATACCCTGGGAAGGAATGAAAGCCGGATGGCTACCCTGCTTCCCTATAAAGATTATTGCAAGCAGCACATCATCATGCATTATATCGCCGTTCTTCTTGGAGCCGGAAAAGGTTTCAGGTCGTATCCAATAGGGAAGGTGGGCGCCGATGAAATCGGCGACACACTGATCGGCCAGATGAAATCAGCAGGTATGGATACCCGGTATATCTCCATCGCAGAAGGCTTTCGAACGCTGTTCAGCGTTTGTTTTCAATATCCTGATCTTTCCGGCGGAAATATCACTACCGATAATGGCGCCAGCAGCCAGGTGACTGACCAGGACATCAACGCTTTTTTTTCCACATCCGATCCTGGCGCTGGTAAAGAAATCATTTTGTCTGCTCCTGAAGTGCCTTTACCGGCAAGGATAACGTTGCTGAAGCAAGGAAGGGTAAGAGGCGCAAGGAATATAGCCGCCATACAATCGTCAGAAATAGATAGTTTCCTGCAGGCGGGTGGTTTTGGTTTAACAGATTTTCTTTCTGTTAATATTGACGAAGCGAAAAGTCTTGCGGCTCTGCAGCAGGAATCGACCACTCCACTTATTGTAGATG
>JBDTVL010000541.1:0-2534 GCA_040007215.1 Flavitalea sp. | reverse complement strand
CGTTATGGGCGAAGATGAATCGCTGAGTCAGCTACTGATTTTTGCCGTTGACATTAAATAATCAATACAGCTTTTGTAATGAAAAAAATTCTTGTAGTAGTATCCGCTTTTATTCTGGCTACTGCCTGTCAATCGCCCGCAAAGACCGGGGAGAAAGAGAAAAGATCCGAAACCTGGAGCATTGCCATTCTTCCTGCTTCTATCCGGTTAGATCCGGTTACCAATACAGTTATTGAAAACAGGTTCAAAGGCGTAAAATCTACCCGCCCTGAAGGAGAGGATCTGCTAAAAAAGAATTGGATATACGATGGCCAGAAAGCCAGTTTGCGCGGAGCAAGAGGGGAATATATTTCTTTCCAGCTTGCACTAACCAATACTTCTAAGCAAACCCTGGAAGGCATTAGTATTGATATGTCGGCTTTTAAGAGTCCGGATGCAGCCATAAACATAAAGCCAGAGCTATTCCTCGAATGGTCGGTGAATGTGCTTACGCCCAGCACTGGTTACCCGATATCGTCGCTGAACAAAGGCTGGTATCCCGATGCCCTGATACCTCTTGAAAATATACAGTACGATTCTGCGCTGGTGCATGGCAGGTGGACCTATCCCCTATGGTTACCCGATTTTAATAACCGGATCGACAATCAGCGCTCCCTGCTGATCTGGGTAGACCAGTTCATTCCTTTCGATTATGATAACGCGAAACCCGGAACCTATTCATCTGAAATTGCCGTTACTGTTAATGGACAAACGCAGAAAATTCCCATCAGCCTGGATATATGGAACTTTGCCATACCCAATGAGAATAAACTAAAAGCAAGTTTACAGGAAGAAGGATTCCTGAGTACCAAAGATGAAAAAAGCGAGCTAGAAATTTACCAGCTTTTTAAAAGAAACAGGATGGGACTTCTTGATCCAACCTACCAGCCCGAACTGGTGTCTAAAAAAGGAGAAAAAGCAAAGATAGGCTGGGATAAATTTGATGAGCGACTGAAAAAATTCTTCACCGGCGAAGCATTTACTGACAAGTATGGATATGCGCCTGGTCCTGGTTATGGCGAACCGCTGGAAACATTCATGCTGCCTTTCGATGTTTACGGAAAGCATAATACTCCCGGCTGGCCGGATATCGGCAAGCCCGATGTAGAACGCAATCCTGAAAACAGCGCCATATATGTCGATGCCATCAAGCAGGTACGGACGCATTTACAGCCGATGATCAATCCGCAGAAAACAGATATTACCGTTTACCTGAATGGTCTTGATGAATCTTATTTCCAGGAAGCGCTTAACAGGATGGTTTATTTCGGAAATATGTTTAAAGAATATTATCCCGAAACCAATTTCAGGATTGATGGCGGCTACACCGATACTGCTATGGAATTTGTTCATAAATCCATTACCGCATGGGCATCGCATACTATAAATTATGATATCGACAAAGTGCGGAAATACCAGGAAATGGGAATTAAGGACTGGTTGTACGGCCCGCTTTTATATGAGAGCAAAGTAAACAGTTGGGTGGGCAGCGCTACGATACTCGATCTGCCGCTGCTTAATGAACGCGCTATCAGTTGGAGCTGCTGGAAATATAATACTTACTCCTGGCTCAGTTGGGGCATAGGCGTTGGAGGACAAAGCGCCTGGTATGATCCCGAAACCTGGAAAGACGCTTATAAACATGGCGCGGATTCCGATCCTGAATTCACGTATAAGAAAATCAATGGCAGCGCATTGCTGATCTATGCCCCGGGCATAATTCCCCGGGTAAACCAGTATTGTCCTTCTATAAGGCTGAAAGCTATGCGCAATGGCGTACAGGAATACGAATACATGCGGCTTCTATCAACGCTCGACAAAAACAAAACACGCGCCAACGAGGTCGTTAATGGCATTATCAAACAACCCTTCGGTCAGAAATCCATTGGCAATCTTGACGTATGGAGCTTTGATGCAGAAAAATGGGATGAGAGCAGGATAAAATTGGGTGAACTGATCCAGGGATCGCAGGTAAAATAATATTGAAATATATCTGTTTATGAAAAAGCATACCGGCTGTAACCGGTATGCTTTTTCATTTTAGCATTGACCATTTTTCTAAAAATGAAAGATGGTAACTTAGCGGTTATCAGTTTAGAGAAATATTTATGGATAATGCGCTTATAGCTATACGACCGGCAGTAAAAGCCGACCTGGAGCCGATACTGGTAATCTATAACGACGCTATTCTGAATACCACGGCAGTATACGATTATGAGCCGCATACACTACAGATGCGAACAGCCTGGTATGAACAAAAGCTGGCCGATGGCTTCCCTGTATTCGTTGCAGAAATAAATGGAAAAGTATGCGGATTCAGTTCCTTCGGGCATTTCAGGTCATTCGCAGCTTATAAGTATACGGTGGAAAGTTCTGTATATGTAAGCGATCAGTATCGAAGGAAAGGAATAGGAAAACAGTTGTTAACGCCATTGATCGAAAGAGCAAAGGAAATGCAGCTTCATTCTTTAATTGCCGCCATAGACGCCAGTAAC
>JBDTVL010000540.1:0-2541 GCA_040007215.1 Flavitalea sp. | reverse complement strand
ATTTCCTCAAAAGGGTTGCATGTTTCGCCGGGCTGGGTGGATATTTTCGCCAGTTTTGCCGATCCGGGTTATGAATTCAAGGAAACCCTGCAATCGGGTTCTGCCGCTGCAGCAGCAGGCGGTTTCACTGATGTTTTTGTAGTTCCTAATACCAAACCAGTAACCGACACCAAATCGCAGGTGGAATACCTGCGCCGGCCAACCGGCTTACCGGTTACCATTCATCCCCTGGGCGCCATTTCCAGGAATACGGAAGGAAAAGATCTTGCAGAGATGTACGATATGCGCAATAGCGGCGCGATAGCATTCAGCGATGGGATCAACCCGGTGCAGTCGGCAGGACTCTTGCTCAAAGCGCTTCAGTATGTCAAGGCATTTGATGGGGTGATCATCCAGATTCCCGATGATAAAAGTATCGGTTCCAGCGGGCTGATGCATGAAGGCATCATATCTACCAGGCTGGGCCTTGCCGGCAAACCTTTAATGGCCGAAGAATTGCTGGTAGCCCGCGATATTAAGCTGGCCAGGTATGCCGAATCAAAAATTCATTTTACGGGCATCACTTCTCCCAGGTCGCTCGATTATATTAAAAGGGCAAAGGACGCCGGTCTTAATGTGACCTGCTCCGTAACGCCTTACCATCTTTATTTTACCGACAGCGATCTCCAGGATTACGATACTAACCTGAAGGTATACCCGCCCATCAGGTCGGCCATTGAACGCAAGGCCTTACAGGAAGCCGTTATTGACGGAACCATCGATTGTATAGCCACGCATCATATGCCGCATGAATACGACAGCAAGGTGCTGGAATTTGAATATGCCAAAAATGGAATGACGGGTCTTGAAACCTGTTATGCTGTTTTGAAAACCATTCTCCCGCAGGTCAGTGAGAACAGGTGGGTAGAATTGCTGAGCCTTAATGCCAGGGCTATTTTTGGCATGTCCTGTCCTTCTGTAAAAGAACAGGAATCGGCTTGTATCACCCTGTTTTCTCCTGAACAGAATACAAATTTTCAGTTATCCGCTTCCAGATCGAAGTCGAAGAATTCGCCTTTTTCAGGCATAGAGCTAATGGGTAAAGCTTTAGGGATTATTCAGCAGGACAACTTATTTTTAGTTTAATGAATCAATCATCTATTATGGAAACTACTGCGCGAAAAAATAATTACGGCCTGCCTTTTGGCCTTATCGCAGGACTGGTTGTTTGCACGATCACCCTCCTGCAATATCTTGGAGGACTTGACATGTACCTGAGTCCGGTGGGCTATGTAATTTACCTGGTTATTATTATTATGGCGGTTCTTGCCTGTATCAGGCAAAAAAAAGAAAATGGCGGTTATCTCGAATTCGGCGAAGCGTTAAAAACCAGTTTTACCGTTTTCGCTTTAGCGTTATTATTTCAGACCCTGTTTACTTTTGTTTTATTTAATTATATAGATGTTCCCTTCAAGCAAGCAGTATCACAGGAAGTCATGAACAAGACGGAAGTTATGATGAAAAAATTCGGGGCCTCCGATTCGCAGATTGACGAGGCGTTGGAAAATGAACGGGGCAAGGATCAGTTTGCCTTTAGCAGGGTTATGCTGGGTTATGCTATCAGTTGTATCATCTCTTTTCTGCTCTGCCTGATCATTTCGGTAAGCATCCGGAAAAGTAAACCAGTTTTCGAGAATATCTAATACCTGAAATGAATGGACGTATCCATTGTAGTTCCCCTGTTTAATGAAGAAGAATCGCTGCCGGAGCTCTGCGCATGGATAGACAGGGTGGCTGTGTCTAACCAATTTTCTTATGAGATCATTCTTGTCGATGATGGCAGTTATGATACTTCATGGAAAGTAATAGAATCGCTGGCAGAAGCCAATAGTCATATTAAAGGCATAAAATTCCAGCGGAATTATGGTAAATCAGCCGCGCTTAATGAAGGGTTCAGAGTAGTTACCGGCGAAGTGGTGATCACTATGGATGCCGATCTGCAGGATAGCCCGGATGAAATTCCCGGACTGCGTAAAATGATCATTGAAGATGATTTTGATTTGGTCAGCGGCTGGAAAAAAGTACGGCATGACCCGGCCAGTAAAACCATTCCTTCCAAATTCTTTAACTGGGTTACCCAGAAATCTACCGGCATCAAGCTTCATGATTTTAACTGCGGACTAAAAGCCTACAAGTTGAAAGTGGTAAAGAACATTGAAGTATACGGAGAAATGCACCGTTATATTCCCGTTATCGCCAAATGGTCGGGCTTTCGAAAGATAGGCGAGAAAGTGGTGGAGCACAGGGCGCGAAAATATGGCACATCAAAATTTGGCATAGAAAGATTCATCAAAGGATTTCTTGACCTCGCTTCCATTTTATTTGTAGGCCGGTTTGGTCAGCGGCCCATGCATTTTTTCGGATCCTGGGGCACCTTATCTTTTATTTTCGGGTTTACCGTTTTTGTGTACCTCAGCATTTCTAAATTCTTCTTCGATAAAACAGGTATGACACAGCGGCCGCTTTTCTTTTTCGCCATACTGGCGATGATCATCGGCACCC
>JBDTVL010000539.1:0-2559 GCA_040007215.1 Flavitalea sp. | reverse complement strand
ATAGCCAATAAAACACTGAAGGAAAGGATCATGGAAATAGGCAACCGAATAGGTAATACGCCTCTATATGCCTTTAAGAATCTTTATCCTTCGACGGGAATATCCATTTATGCCAAAAAAGAATGGGAACAACTGGGCGGTAGCGTTAAGGCCAGAGCCGCCTACGCGATTATCAAAGCGGCTATTGAGAGTGGCGCTATCAAAGAAAATACTGTTTTGCTGGACGCTACCAGCGGTAATACCGGTATTGCCTATGCGTCGATAGCCAGGGAGCTGGGCATCAGGGTAACCTTATGTATGCCCGAAAATGCTTCGTCTGAAAGAAAAGAAATACTTACTGAGCTTGGCGTTGATATCATTTATACGTCCAAATTTGACGGCACGGATGGATCACAGGAGATAGCGCGCGCACTGGCGCATGAGCATCCCGGGAAATATTTTTATGCCGACCAGTACAAAAATGATAATAACTGGAAAGCGCATTATCATACTACCGCCAATGAGATCTTTCACGCGCTGCCTGGGATTACTCATTTTGTAGCAGGGCTCGGAACCACAGGCACCTTTGTGGGCGTGTCCCGGAGATTAAAAGAACTTAATCCTTCCATACGCGTTATTGCGCTTCAGCCCGATAGCGCCCTGCACGGTATGGAAGGCTGGAAACATCTTGACACGGCCGCCGTTCCCACGATTTATGATCCTTCCATTGCAGATGAGATACTGGAAATAACCACAGAGGATGCCTATGAAATGATTAAAACTGTTCATGCGAAGGAAGGATTATTACTGAGTCCTTCTGCGGCAGCTAACCTGGTGGGAGCCGTTAAAGTAGCCAGCGACGTTGACCATGCGATAATTGTTACGGTTCTGGCTGATAATGCAGATAAGTATTCGGAAGTGATCAAACAGTTAATAAAGTAAAAATTGTAAAAGATGATATTTGTTGAATCGAAGGCGGGTACAATAATGAATGAAGACACATTGAAAACCTATAACAATGAATGTTGCGGTTTTCTTTTTGGAAGGGAAAATACGGAGGGCGACAGGATCATCAGCGATGCCATAGTAGTGATCAATTCTTCCGGTGAAAATAAAACCAGGCGTTTTGTTATCTCTCCGAAAGATTATCTGAAAGCCGAACAATACGCATTGACTAATGGACTTGACCTGATCGGCGTATATCATTCGCACCCCGATCACCCCGCTGTACCATCTGAACATGATCGTGTTGCCGCCCAGCCCTGGTTCTCTTATATCATCATTTCTGTAGATAAAAACGGGATACGCGATACCCGGTCCTGGCGGCTTAATGAAGAAAGCATTTTTGAAGAAGAATTTTTCAGCGAACAATTATTAAACAATAATAAATCATAACATGGCAACTATCATCATCCCAACTCCTTTAAGAAAATTTACTAATAATACGGCCAGGATTCCTATTAATGCCGGAACCATTGCCAATGTGGTTCAGGAGTTGATCATCAATTTTCCGGATCTGAAAAAACATCTGCTGGATGATAAGGGACAGATCAGGAGTTTTGTGAACGTCTTTGTCGGCGATGACGATATACGTGATCTTCAGCAGGAACAAACGCAGGTGAAAGAAGATACGGTTGTAAGTATTATTCCTGCTATTGCAGGCGGATTGAATAAAAAATAAATCTATGAGCAACATAAATAGCATATTTACCAAAGAAGAGCTTGCCCGTTATAACAGGCATATCATTATTCCCGGTTTTGGTATGGAAGCGCAACTGAAACTAAAAGCATCAAAGGTGCTGGTGATCGGTTCAGGAGGGCTGGGAAGTCCTGTACTGCTGTATCTTGCGGCAGCGGGCGTTGGCACATTGGGAGTTGTTGATTTTGATGTAGTGGACGACAGTAACCTGCAGCGCCAGGTATTGTTTGGCGTGGAGTCTGTTGGAAAGCCCAAAGTAGAAGCGGCAAAACAAAGGTTGCTATCGCTGAATCCAAATATCAATATCAATATTTACAATACGCATCTTAATTCTTCCAATGCACTGGACATAATCAGAGATTATGATGTGGTAGCCGATGGAACGGATAATTTCCCAACAAGATACCTGGTCAATGACGCTTGTTTATTGCTGGATAAGCCTAATGTTTATGCCTCTATCTTCCAGTTTGATGGACAGGTATCGGTATTTAATTATGTTGACAGGAATGGATTCCGTGGTCCCAACTACCGCGATCTTTATCCAACGCCTCCTCCTCCGGGCCTTGTACCGAGTTGCGCCGAAGGCGGCGTACTAGGCGTTTTGCCTGGTATTATCGGCAGCCTGCAGGCTTCTGAAGTGATCAAGGTAATTACTGGTGTGGGCGAAACCTTATCGGGAAGATTTTTCACATTCGATGCTTTGCAGTTCGAGACCAGGACTTTCAATATCAAAAAAAGAGAGGATAATCCTGTCAGCGGCAAAAATCCAACCATTACAGGACTGATCGATTACGAACAATTCTGCGGTATGAAAGCTATAGAAGAAAAACCGCTCAAGGAAATTTCTGCCCGTGAATTGTACGACCTGCAGGTGAAAGGAG
>JBDTVL010000538.1:0-2596 GCA_040007215.1 Flavitalea sp. | reverse complement strand
ATATCCAGCGCTGCGCCGAGTATTTCCGTTATCTTCTGATCGGAACCGGTGCTGTAAATCGTTTCCCGCATCAGCATCCATCGCCAGCCGCCGCTCTTTTCGCGCATCCGGCATTCGAAATGAAACAATGCTCTTGGCCGCTGCTCATTCTTGTACTGCCTCAGTCGCTCGCCTATTTTCCGGAAATCATCCGGATGATATACTTCAGCTATTACACGGCTGCCCATATTGAGTATTTCTTCGGGCAGCCAGCCCAGTATATTGGTGATCTCATTATTGATATAAACGATCTTTCCCTCAAGGGCATCGAAAAGGTAAAGTATGGTAGGCGAAGCGTCGGCAATATGTTTTATAAAATGCTCGCTCCTTTCCAGCTTCTCAAGCAGCAATTGCTTCTCGGTTATATCCTGGCAGGTGCCGATAACCTTATAGGGCTTGCCATCTTCGTCCGATAACACCTCTCTTTTTACCTGAACTATTTTTGTCTCCTGGTTATCAAGAATAATACGATTGATATATTCCTGTCTTCCTTTCGACTGAACCAGATTTGAAAGACGTTCCTTGCTGCCTTCCTTATCCTCGCGATGAAGAAAATTCCTGAACCTTTCCAGGCTCATCGTTTCCGACTGCGGTTCGAGGCCGAATATCCTGTATAATTCATCCGACCAGCTAATCTTATCGGTAACCAGTTCCCAGGACCAGTTGCCAATATGGGTGGCGGCCTGAGCCTGTTTATACAATTCCTGGCTCCGTTGCAGGCGATGGATCATATGATGCCTGTCGGTAACATTCATGATCGTTCCGCGGATGACAGTAGCCTTACCTTGTTCGTATATCACTCTTCCTTTCGACCATAAAACTTTTTCTGAAGCATTGGTATTGTAGCGGAACTCACAATCGTATTGCCCGGAGTCGTTAATAGCGTTATCAATAGCCTCCTTTACCCTGGCGCGGTCGGAAGGATAAACGTGTTGCAAAAAGCCCGGAAATTTTGTTCCCGATTTCAGGTTAAGGATCTTATCCAGTTGAGGCGACAACCGGACATCATCGGTAAGCAGGTTCCATTCAAAGCTCCCTAATTCAGCCACTTCCTGGGCTTCCAGCAACTGTTCAAGCTCTTTGCCATATGTATTTGAAGCAGATTTCACATCAGGTATTGAAAATTAAAAATAAACATTACGCGCCAGGAAACGCGGTAAAATTATCTCTTTTTCGGGTATTGCTCTAATGCCTCTTCCAGGCAGTCCATTGCCTTTTCGAGGTCGGATGAATTTAATACATAAGCCAGGCGAACTTCATTTTTCCCCTTGCCTTCTGTTCCATAAAATCCGGATGCCGGAGCCAGCATTACCGTCTGCTGATCATGTGAAAAAGATTCCAGCAGCCATTGACAGAACTTGTCGGCATCATCAATGGGAAGCCGCGCCATAGCATAAAAAGCGCCTCCCGGTTCGGGGCAAAAAACCCCTGGTATGGCATTGAGCCTGCGCACCAATATATCTCTTCGTTTCTTATATTCAGCTTTCGTGCCGTCAAAATAATCGTGCGGCAGATCAACTGCAGCCTCAGCCAGTATCTGCGCAAAGCTGGGCGGGCTCAGCCTGGCCTGGGCAAATTTCATGGCGGTATCCAGCGCCGACTGATTGCGGGTGATGAAGGCGCCTATCCTTCCGCCGCAGGCGCTATATCTTTTAGAAATGGTATCCATCAGGATCACATGCTCGTCCACGCCGGTTAATTGCATGGCGCTGAAATGCTGACCTGTATAACAGAATTCGCGGTAAGCTTCATCAGAAAAAAGAAACAGGTTATGTTTGATGATCACGTGTTTTAATATCTCCAGCTCTTGGCGGGAATACAGGTATCCGGTGGGATTATTAGGGTTGCAGATAATTATAGCGCGCGTACGCGGGGTAATGGCCTTTTCAAATTCCTCTATCGGCGGCAGCGCAAAACCTGTTTCAATAGAAGAACTGACCGTTTTTACCACTACGCCGGCTTCCACGGCAAATCCATTATAATTGGCATAAAAAGGTTCGGGAATGATCACTTCATCGCCGGCATCAAGACACGCCATTAAACCAAATAGTATAGCCTCCGATCCCCCGGTGGTAACGATGATCTGGTTATGGTTGATATCAATGCCTGCATGGGCATAATAGGAAACCAGTTTACGGCGATAACTTTCATTACCCGCGCTATGACTGTATTCCAGCACTTTAAAATCAGATTTTCTGACTGCCTCAAGAATAGACGGCGGCGTTTCAATATCGGGCTGACCAATATTGAGGTGATACACAGTAACGCCTCTTTTCTTCGCTGCTTCCGCAAAGGGAACCAGTTTCCTGATGGGCGAAGAAGGCATTTGCTGACCACGATGGCTGATGGATAACATAAGACAAAGATAAGGGAGGTGTAAAGACTAGGATGGCTGAAAAGAAAAATCCCCGCAGCAAAAAGCCACAGGGATTAATATCATTGAATGGCATGATGAGTTATTTGGCGGGCGAGGCGGCCTTAGCTGTTTTATCTTTTCCCAGCTTGCTGAATTCATCTGCATTCAGCACTTCACCTTTAATAGTTACCTGAATGGGAA
>JBDTVL010000537.1:0-2597 GCA_040007215.1 Flavitalea sp. | reverse complement strand
GTCATTACCGGCATACTGATCAGCGATATGCAGGAAGTGATCGGTAAAAAAATGCCTGTTTTCAGGGCCATGCCCAATACCGCTGTCGCCATCAGGGAAAGTATGACCTGTCTCAGCCATACCAATGCCACGCAGGAGCAGGTAGCATTGGTCAATGATATATTTGCCCGCCTGGGCAGGGTAGTGACCATCGAAGAAAAATTGATGGACGCCGCTACCGTGCTGGGAGCCTGCGGCACCGCTTTTGCCATGCGCTATATCCGCGCCAATATCCAGGGAGGAATTGAGATCGGCTTCGATGCGCTCACCGCCAGCCTTATTGCAGCGCAAACTGTAAAAGGCGCCGCAGAATTATTACTGATCAAAGGCTCACACCCCGAATATGAAATTGATAAAGTGACCACCCCTAAAGGATGCACCATAGCGGGTTTGAATGAAATGGAACACCGCGGATTCAGCTCATCCCTGATCAGGGGATTAGTGGCCAGCTATAATAAAATACTTAAACCTTAGCCAACTTTTCCACAAGCTCTTCACCTATTTCAGGATTAGAGAAAATAGGAGTATTTTTGTATGACCTTCAGGAATGGCTCCGGATAATTTCCTTAGGTCAATGGGGAGATATATAAAAAAATCATATTCCGGAGCATAACCATTCCTTTGAATATTTTCTCCCCCGATCAATAGATTTAATCATTTTTCATCATATTTTTTTTAACCATAATTTATGGCCAAGTATATTTTTGTAACAGGCGGTGTAACGTCTTCTTTGGGTAAAGGAATAATCGCCGCTTCTCTTGCAAAGCTTTTGCAGGCCAGGGGGCTCAATGTGACTATTCAGAAATTCGATCCCTATATCAATGTGGATCCGGGAACCCTGAACCCGTATGAACATGGCGAATGTTTTGTAACGGAAGATGGCGCCGAAACAGATCTTGATCTTGGTCATTACGAACGTTACCTGAATATTTTTACTACGCAGGCCAATAATGTAACTACCGGTCGCATTTATCAAACCGTGATCAATAAGGAACGCGATGGCGCTTATCTCGGTAAAACCGTTCAGGTAGTGCCGCATATTACCGATGAGATCAAAAGAAGGATGATGTTGCTTGGTCAGAATAAAGGATACGATATTATCATCACCGAGATCGGCGGTACCGTAGGCGATATTGAAAGCCTTCCTTTTATAGAAGCGCTTAGGCAGTTGCAATGGGAACTTCCTGAAGAAGATACCGTTGTTGTTCACCTTACCCTTATTCCCTATCTCAAGGCGGCCAAAGAATTAAAAACAAAACCTACCCAGCACAGCGTTAAAATGCTGAGCCAGGAAGGCGTTCATCCCGATATACTCGTTTGCCGCACCGAGGAGACGCTGTCGCCCGATATCCGCCGGAAGATCGCCCTGTTCTGCAACGTAAAACAGGAGGCCGTAATTGAAGCCATAGATGCGTCTACTATTTATGAAGTTCCGCTGGCTATGATGCGGGAAAAGCTCGACCTGATCTGTTTGAAAAAGATGAACATAACGCAGTTCAAAGAGCCCGACCTGACCCGCTGGAAAGAATTCCTCGATAAACTTAAATATCCTAAAAGCAAAGTAACCATTGGACTCATAGGAAAATATATTGAGCTGCAGGATGCCTACAAATCAATCCTCGAAGCTTTTGTGCATGCAGGAGCCATGAATGAATGCAAGGTGCAGGTGGTGAACATCCACAGTGAATTCATTACTGATGAAAATGTAGATGAAAAGCTGTGTAACCTTGATGGATTGCTGGTGGCGCCTGGTTTTGGTCATCGTGGCGTGGAAGGAAAGATCATTGCCGTAAAATATTCCCGCGAGCACAAGCTTCCTTTTTTCGGTATATGCCTGGGTATGCAGATGGCAGTGATTGAATTTGCGAAAAATGTACTGGGGCTTCATGATGCCCATTCAACGGAAATGAACCCGGGAACTTCTAATCCTGTTATAGATCTCATGGAAGATCAGAAAAAAGTAACTGCTAAAGGCGGCACCATGCGCCTGGGCTCTTATCCCTGCGACCTTAAAGAAGGATCGCTGGCGAGGAGTATCTATGGTGGAGAACCTACTATAAATGAAAGACATCGTCATCGCTGGGAGTTCAATAATAAATACCTGCCTATGTTTGAAAATGCAGGCATGGTAGCCAGCGGCAAAAACCCAGAAAGCAACCTGGTGGAGATCATCGAATTGCCTTCACATCCTTTCTTTATAGGCGTTCAGTACCATCCGGAACTGAAAAGTACGGTAGAAAGCCCTCAACCGGTGTTTGTAGGGTTCATTAAAGCAGCTAAAGAATATTCTGAACATAAAAATGCCGTTAAGAATCCGTCATTGCAGGGGGAGATGATTTGAGTGAAGGCTGAACCCCTATCTTTGCACCTCCTCAAAATTCTGAATAATGGGTAGCATGGACCGCAACACGGTTATTGGCTTTGTGTTATTAGCCATATTATTGTTTCTTTATTTATTTCTTTCTACAAAAAACAGCCAGGAATTGCAAATGCTTCAAAAGCATCAGCAAGATTCTGTTGGCCTGGTTAAAAGGACCCAGGATTCACTGCGGATCGCT
>JBDTVL010000536.1:0-2597 GCA_040007215.1 Flavitalea sp. | reverse complement strand
GTCAGGTTATTGCCGTAAACAGGTTATGGAAAAATGGCGATAAACTTATTCTGCGGTTACCCATTCAGGTTACTAGATCTAACTGGGGAAGTAATTCAAGGGCTATGGAAAGAGGCCCATTGGAGTATGCATGAAGGCGAATACTTTAGCGTATCGACCACTGATGATTGGAATTACGGGCTGACAGCATCTGAAATTATTGAACCGGAACAAAACATCAGTGTATCTTATGTAAAAATTGCTGATGAAAATTTTATATGGAACCTCGCCCATGCGCCTGTAGAATTAACGGCCTGGGCCAAAAAGATCCCGGATTGGAAAATAACGGGTGATGTTGCCCCACAACCGGTTACCTCAAGGGTAGGACTATATTTAGGTAAGGTAGACGAGCGGCTGGAGGAAATTAAACTTATTCCTTACGGATGCACCAAGGTAAGGATAGTCGCTTTCCCGGTAGTCAAATAAACCGGCTACCCTTCATCTTGCCGCGGCTATAAATAAAAACGCCTCCTAATTAATGCCTGGCAAGCAGGCCTGAGCATAAAAGCACGGTCCGGATTCAGTTAAGGAAAGGGCAAAATTGAGAGGAGTATTCCATTCTTCCCCATCAATTCGGTACATTTATGCCTTCCTAAATTGACTGTATCTGCTGCCAAACATTCAACATACCGATGATAACCTTCTTTTCAGCCGCATAGCTGAAGGAGATGAAGGGGCTTTTACTTCGCTATACACCCGTTATGTGCCTGTATTAGCAGAATTTGTAGATGCCATGACCCGTTCTTCGGCGGTAACGGACGAAATAGTCCAGGAAACGTTTCTCCGGTTATGGATCAGCCGCGATAAACTGGCGGCGGTTAATGCGCCAAAAGCCTGGATATTCCGGATCGCGGCTAATATCTGTTACACTTACCTCAAAAGATTATTGCTGGAAAAACAAATCGTGGGTCAACTGCATACCCAGAACAATACCCCTCATAACGATCAGCTCGAAATGGTGCATGTGAAAGGAATGCTGAGCGCCCTGGAAGAAGGCGTTCATCATTTATCGCCCCAGCGCCGCAAAATTTACCAGCTTAGCCGTGAACAGGGACTTACCGCCTCTGAAATTGCAGAAACCCTGTCGCTGTCTATTCAAACCGTCCGAAATACCCTGAGCAGTTCGCTTGAACAGCTCAGAAATTTCCTGATTCAGAAAGGGTATCCACTAGCCCTGCTGATCGCGGCTTTTACCGTTCTCTGAAAATTATTTTTATTTCCATTAGTATAAAATGATCTTTCGATTGACTTAACCCTATCAATGCCCCTGTTATGCAACAACAAGAACTAATTGGCTTATTGAAGAAACAAATGAGCGATCAGTTGTCGCCTGCAGATCGAACAGCCCTTATGGCATTTATTACCCTCCAGGAAAATAAGACCGCTGTTACAAAAGCGCTGGAAACCATGATGATGGGACATTCGGGCGACAAGGCATTTGATGATGAGCGTTTCCGCCCACTTCTGCGGCAGATTCTTGATGCAGATCATGCATCGCTTGAAGAAGACCTTCCTTTTATTCCGAATAACGCTGTTAGCCGTTCCTTTTCCGGTTATCGCTGGTTCCGGTATGCCGCTGCAGTCCTGCTTATTTTTGGCATTGGCGCAGCCGTTTTTATGTATACCAAACCTGCCCCCCTTGATATTTCAAAGCAACAACCCGCTCCGGTAAAACAGGCGCCTGTTGCTCCTGGAACTAACAAAGCCATGCTCACCCTGAGCAATGGCCAGCAGGTAGAGCTGACGGAAGGAAACGGAACGGTAAATGACGCAGGCGTAAATATTAAAAAAATTAATGGGGCGCTTATATATGGTTCCGCCAATTCCGCCAGTATAGCAGTAGCTTATAATACCATGACCACGCCAAGAGGCGGACAGTACCAGTTAACCCTGCCCGACGGCACAAAGGTTTGGCTGAATGCGGCATCGTCTCTCCGGTATCCTACCATGTTCACCGGCAAGGAAAGAAAAGTGACCGTAACCGGCGAAGCTTATTTTGAAGTGGCAAAAAATGCCGGTATGCCATTTACCGTTGTTTCCGGCAACCAGGAAATAACCGTACTGGGAACTCATTTCAATAACAATGCCTACGAGGATGAAGCATCAATGAAAACCACGCTGCTGGAAGGTTCTGTGAAAGTAAAACATGGAGCGTCGGTGGTAACGATTGTTCCCGGTCAGCAAAGCATAATACAAGAAGGCGTCGGAGATATACTGGTAAGTGAAACGGATATTCAACAGGCTGTGGCCTGGAAGAATGGGTTTTTCTCCTTTTCTAATGCCGATATAAAAACAATCATGCGTCAGCTTTCACGCTGGTATAATGTTGATGTGATCTATGAAAGTAATGTGCCAAAAGTGGAGTTTTCCGGAGAGATTGGAAGAAGCCTTACCCTTGATGAATTACTGGGTATATTAAAGGACACCCGTATACATTACCGGATTGAGGGAAGGAAGCTGGTTATCATGCCATAGAAAGGAACTATAATAACTAAGAGGTTAAGAAAAGAAAAACCGGAAGCGCTACGAACACTTCCGGCAAAATCCTGGCTTAACCT
>JBDTVL010000535.1:0-2598 GCA_040007215.1 Flavitalea sp. | reverse complement strand
TAGTTACATCATATAAATTCCCTGAAACAGCTCCGCCTGCTCCTGCTCCGGTTTGATTCATATAATAGGCCTTTGTATCTACCAGCTGACCTTCAAACATCACTCCGCCATTATCCCGGGCCTCTCCTGTTCTTTTTGACAGCCCCTTATAATCCAGCCATTGTTCTGTTCTGTTATATACTTTTCCGCCAAATCTTCCATCAATCAGAAAAGAAGCGGAGAAATTTTTATAGGTGAAATTATTATTGAACCCGGCCAGGAAAGTAGGATTTGCATTTCCTACATAGTTATCGAAATTGGCGGACACTTTTGGCAATCCATCGGTATTCAATACAGGTTTGCCATCCTCGTCTGTTTCATAAATTTTCCCAAAGAGATCGCCGTAAGATCCAAAATGACCATCTTTAGGGCGAGTTAGGAAAAGCGACGCCTCCCTGTAAGAACCTCCCAGGGCAAAATAATCGGCTTTCAACAGGTCGCTTAATTCCCTGATCTGGTTTTTATTGGTGGAAAAGCTGACAGAAGGCGTCCAGCTTAATTTACCCTGCGAAGCTTTGTAGCTTACTATACCTTCCAGCCCTTTATTCCTGATCGTTCCTCCGTTGATCCAGAAATTGGTAGCGCCCGCTCCGGCAGGCGCCTGGATCTGGAATACCTGATCAAAAGTGGTGGCATTATAATAGGTGAGGTTTATACTCAACCTGTCCTGTAAAAGCCTGATATCAGCGCCGAACTCATACGATTTAGTGCGCTCAGGTTTCAGATTAATAGTATCGGCGCCATCAAAGAAAGGTAATGAACCTCTTGCATTGATATTGCCGCTGTTGTCAATCGAATAAGGAGGCGCCCAACTTTGAATACCAAAAGGCAAACTGTTCCCTACTTCCGCATAAGAAGCCCTGAATTTTGCAAAAGAGATGCCCTGTCCATTACTTCCGGGTCTGTTGATGGCGATATACGACAGCCCTGCAGAAGGATAGAAAAACGATTGAGTTACCGTAGAACTCCATTCTTTTCTTGCAGTGACATCCAGATAAAGCTTTTCTCTGAATCCAAGCGTTGCATTTCCGAACACTGCCTGTCCTAATGTTTCCCTCGAACTTTCAGATTTATTAAACAGCCCATTTAACGCATAAATGGAAAAATAATTCGGATAAGTCAACGAGGTTGGAACAGTGCTTGACACCGATATATTGGTGGACAGGGTGTTGGTATTACTCGCTCCTGCAGTGGCCGACAAAGAAAAATCGCCGCTTAAATTTTTATTGGCCATTAATAACAGGTCGGAATAAAAATATCTTGTCTGACCATTGCTTACGCCATATCCTCCATTCGCCCCGGCTACGGTAGCTTGTGTGGAAGCAAAGGTGCGCGTTTCAGCATGATCGTCTATTCGGTCATACACGCCTCTTCCCTGGATATTGAGCCAACCAGTAAGTCTATATCTTGCCGTAAAGGAAGTGATGGTATGATCGCGGAAGAAATCATTCTGATTTCTGTTTTGAACCCAGTAAGGATTTTGGTTAGGAAAAGTTTCATTTCTTATATAAGGCCAGTTCTGCACATACATCTGCCTTAATGGATCCCATACTTCAAATTTGTCATTACTATACTTGGAAAAATCATCTCCGGTTGGAAAAGAATAAATGCCGGGAAGAGCGCTATAACCACCAGCTGCGTTCTGATTATACACTTTTTGATTAGTGTAGTTTACAGAAGCATCCAGCGTTAATTTCTTATCGAACAACTGTGTGGTTCCTCTTATGGTAAAGTTATTCCTGGTAAGGTTATTATTAGGAAGAATACCTTTTGCATCGGTATTGGCATAAGACATATAGATCTGAGCCAGCTCATTACCATTAGACAGAGACAGCGCATTTACCAGCGTTTTTCCTGGTTTGAAAAATTCTTTGAGATGAGCATCGCTGCCATTGGTGATCTTATCGCCCCAGCTATCATTAAATGCAGGATCAGTTTGACCATAATTAGTTTGCAACTGCGGAAGATCAACAGCTTTTTCAACAGTATACTGCGAAGAGACATTAACTTTTGTTCCACCGGCCTTGCCTTTTTTGGTAGTTACAAGGATCACTCCATTAGCAGCCTGGCTGCCATATAAAGCGGCGGCTGATGCGCCCTTCATGATCTGGAGGGTTTCAATATCTTCCGGATTGATATTTGCCAGCAGGTCTGAACCACCAAACATAGGCGCTCCGTCGATAACGTATAAAGGTTCGCTATTGCCAATAAAAGATTTATCGCCGCGCATCAGGATCTTCGTAGAGCTTCCTGGTCCGAAGTTTCCTTTAGTAATAACGGCGCCCGCCACTTTTCCGGCCAGCGCATTTACAAAGCTGACGTCTTTTACTTTAGTTACTTCTTCAGCCGATACATTTTGAGTAGCGTAGGTAATACTCTTGCGGTCTTTACCTACGCCTAAAGCGGTCACTACTACTTCTGCCTGGGCAGCCATCCGGGTGCTTGCGGTGATGGAAATATTGCTTTTACCCTCAACGTTTATTTCTTTTGTTTCAATACTTACCCCGCTGATCACCAGGGTGGCCTCGACGGCCTGCTGGCCAAGGCCATCACCGGCCT
>JBDTVL010000534.1:0-2602 GCA_040007215.1 Flavitalea sp. | reverse complement strand
AGGGGAAACTTTTATGGATCATTCCTCAACGATTTATGTACAGGCAGATCATGTATGTGATCCTTTTCCGTGCAATAAAAAATGCTATTAAAGGCCGCGCCCAGGGATGGGGCTCGCTAAAAAGAACAGGGAATGTGAAACAATTAAAAACGGAGCTCATTAATCCTGTAGCGCCTGCATAAATAAATTAAGAAAATTTCATCTTTGCAAGTTCCTGCTCCAGCCGGTACATGGTTTGGTTAACGCCTTCCATAGCGCCATGTTCATTGATAACCATATCGAGTTCTTCCGCGGAATTAAATATCACCCGCATCATAAATTTTGTTTTATCGTCCTGCGGCTCGAAAGTCACTACTACTTTGAATTGCCCGGAATCTTCTTCATCGCCTGAGCCATGAACATAAGAAATAAGCCCGGGTTTCACTACTTCGTCGAATACGATCATATTGGGGAAATCAAAACCATCCGGACTATGCATGATAAAATGCCAGAAACCTCCCGGTTTAACGTCAATGTCCAGCGAGGTATTGGCGAAACCAGCAGGGCCCCACCAGTTAACGAGATATAAAGGATCCGTCCAGGCTTTAAATACTAGTTCACGCGGAGCGTCAAATAAACGTGTGACGACCATTTCGCTGTCTGAAGAATCATGCGCAACTTCATTTCCTTTTGCCATGTTTTTATTTTTTAGACGATACCCCGAAAGGGATCATTAAGACGGCCGATCCCTGAGGATTATATTTTCCCGGAAGCTGGAACTTTACAGTGATTCCAGGAATTTTACCAGCGCATCTCTTTCACCGCTGCTCATAGCCAGGATTTTGTTTTTTGCGGTTAGCGCTTCTCCCCCATGCCATAATACCGCTTCCAGCAAACTGCGAGCGCGTCCATCATGCAGGAAGTTATTATGTCCATTTACTTTTTGGGTAAGACCGATACCCCATAAAGGAGGCGTTCTCCACTCTTTACCACTCGCTTCAAAATCAGGCCTGTTATCGGCCAGGTCATCGCCCATATCATGCAGCAACAGATCGGAATAGGGATGAAGAAGCTGATTACTTAATTCAGGAAAACTAACGTTTACAGACGTACGCATATCGGGAGCGTGGCATTTGTTACAGCCGGCGCTCATGAACAACTGTTTGCCCTGCATTACAGTCGCTTCATTTGCCCTTCTTCTACCGGGAACGGCCAGTGTTTGTATATAAAAATGAACGCTGTACAAAAGACTATCGGCCACTTCATAATCATCATTTAACTGGTCATCCTGCGATTGTCCGAAACTGTTTTCTTTTGGAAATACAAAGGAGGTGATGCCCATATCTCCATTATAAGCTGCGGCTACCTGCTGGAGCAGCGATGGCTGGTTGGCCTTCCAGCCAAACCGTCCAAGCGTAGTGGATTCAGTAACAAAGTTCCATACATAATTAGGCCTTCCGCTGATGCTGTCTTTATTATCATCATTCTCATCTGCATTCGCCAGTATGCTGGCATCGCTTATAGCTTCCAGTAAACCCATTCCAAATACAGGAGGAGCCACACGCGGCGATAACATAGCATCAGAAGGAAATGGAATATAAGAATTGACAACTGTATAAGTAGGCTTACGTAGCGTGTAAGCCGTACCATCCGTAAAATAAAAAGTGTTTTCCTGGAAGCTTACGCTTACATCGGCTTCTTTCGCAATGCCCAGCAATCCGCGGTTCTGCAACTGATCGCCGAAGCCGGGAACAGGATTTGGTTCGCCATGCATTCCCTGGCCGTTGATACTAACCCTGAACAAAATGGAAGCGGCGGTTTCGCCTGAGCCCGGAACTTTTCCACGGCCGTCGGCTATATGACAGGAGGAACAGGATACATTATTAAAAATGGGGCCTAGACCAGGATTTTTAGGCGCGGGGGCCGATACAAAAGTTTGCTCAAACTGAACATCGCCTATTTCATGCACCCTTTCCAGCGACTCAGGCAGCTTTGGAAATACATGCGCAAATGCGCCGCTGCCCTGGTCAAATACGGTTTGTATACCGCCGCTTAACCATTCGCTATCGGTCGTCGTATACTCCGTGTCATATTTATTACACCCAATAACCACTGCGGAAATAATAATAACAAGCAGGGTAATAACTTTATAGGAATTCCTCATCCGCATAATAAAATAATAGTACGCTGTTTATTGAGCGTACTGCAAAACAAATGGTGAAAGCTTCGTTTCCAGTAAGGTAGCCAGATCATTTATCTTTGTCATAGCTGTCTGCACCTGGTTTTGCTGGGTGGTAATAGCTTCTCCGAAAGGAACTGAAATAGCGTTTAAAGAAGCGAGCGCAGCAGCATGAGCTGTTTTGATATCATTATCGAGCGACAGGTTATAGTTCCGTACCAGGTCTTCTATACCCTTACCATCATCAGTAAGTTTTCCCTGATATATAACCATGATGCCTTTTATATTGTTCGTAAAATCAGTAATAGAGTTTTTAGCAAAGGGGCTTTCTTCCTGGGTTGGATCCTGCAAATCGAAAGGATCTTTTATTTTTCCATTGGCTACTTCATCGCAGATTCCAGCCATTGCATCTACTATTTCTGAATAAGCTGCAGCTTTGGTAGT
>JBDTVL010000533.1:0-2602 GCA_040007215.1 Flavitalea sp. | reverse complement strand
AAACACGTAAACATCCTGTTTACTATTTTCTCCTGCCGATCATCGCATCCCGAACAGCGCGCTGCGTACTCACTTCAGCCGTCTGCGATTCCTGGTCTCTTTTATTCTCGGCCAGTTTATCTTCGAGATTCCTTAATTTTTTCTCGTAATCTTTCTGGTCGTCCTGCAGGTTCCTTAATTTTTTCTCGGCCTTTTTAATGGTTTCTTCCTGGTCAGAGATAGACACTTCCAGGTTATGCGCTTCTATACCCGGAACAAGTTCGGACAGGAAAGCCTTTCCATCTTCAATATTATTGTAATCATCTGCCGCTTTTACGGCCACATTTTCATTGGGACGACCAATGATCATATAAATGATCGACACATTTTTGTCCTGCCTGCTTTTTCTATCCACTTTAAAATAAAGATCAGATAGTTCAACGGCAGTAGTCGATAAACGGGCTCCTTTAAATACCTGGAAGCCTTTTGAAGTTTCCTGCTTGAAGCCTTTCTTAGCCATATAATCTTTAATAGCGTCTTCAACAATGGAAGGCGCATAGGCAACCTCAATAATAGCGGCAGGTTTGTTGCCTTTCTGGTATTCAACCGATCCCTGTGTAGCCACAGGCTGACTGAATACGCAAAACGTTGTCATGGACATTAAAATAATCAGGAATATACTTTTACTCATAAGTTTTTTGTTATTTGATGCTGCAAAGATCAAATAAATTGACAAACGAGCAATATTCTTAATTTTGGGGCTAAATCACTTCCCTTTTGAGCGGAATAAAAAAATTAGCCGGCCAGACGCTTTGGTACGGCGTTCCAAAGATCTTTAGCCGCTTCCTGAATTATGGATTGACCCTGCTTGGATTCAGGTTATTCGATGCCGCCACTACCAGCGATCTTACCCAGGTATATGCGATCATTCCCTTCCTCAATGTACTGTTCACCTATGGTTTAGAAACCAGCTATTTCCGTTTCGCTCAGCTTAAAGATCCCAAAACATTATATAATACGCTGACCATTTCCGTTATAGCCACCACTATCCTGTTTACTTTCCTGCTGTTTATTTTCAAAGCGCCTATCACCGGTTTCCTGGAACTGAAGAACCATCCGCAGTATGTGACCTGGATGATCTGGATCATTTTCTTCGATACGCTGATGGTGATCCCCCTTTCCAAACTAAGGCTGGAAGAGCGTCCGGGGAAATATGCCATGATCAATGTTGCATCTATATTAATCAATATAGCCATCGTTTTTTTCTTTCTGTTCATAGCCAAAAACGCTTATGAAGCCGATCCTAAAAGTTTCCTTGGCTCGTTATACGACCCCGGTATAGGCGTTGGTTATTTCATCCTCGCCAACCTGGCAGCCAGCATGATATCGCTGCTGTTCCTGTATAAAGAATTGTTAGCGCTGCGACTGATCTTCGACGCCGCTATGTGGAAAGAAGTGATGTATTATTCCTACCCGCTCATCATTGTTGGTTTTGGCGGAATGATCAATGAAATGCTTAGCCGCGTGATCTACAAAAAAGTGTTGCATGATAATCCCCTTCAGGAAGACAGGCAACTGGGCATATTCGGCGCCAATTATAAACTGGCCGTGCTGATCACTATTTTCATCCAGATCTTCCGGCTGGCGGCCGAGCCTTTTTTCTTTAACCAGTCTGGCCGGGAAGATGCCAGGAAGATCTATGCGCGGGTGATGAAGTTCTTCGTGATCGCCTGCTGTTTTATGTTCTTGCTGATATCGCTGTTCCTCGATTTCTGGAAGCTGCTCATCGCCTCTAAATTCAAAGAATATGGCGAAGGCATCCATATCGTTCCGGTACTAGCTATGGCGTCGGTATTCCTGGGCATTTATTATAACCTGGCCATCTGGTACAAACTCACCAACAAGAATATGTTTGGCGCCTATATCACCCTTGCAGGCGCAGCGATCACGATCATACTGAACATCTGGTGGATCCCCATTTTCGGTTATACGGGATCGGCATGGGCTACGTTTTTCTGTTATGCTTTTATGATGACGGTCAGCTACCGGCAGGGACAGCGGCATTATTCCATTCCTTATGCCCGGAAAAAACTAATTACCTACCTGTGTATTTCCGCGCTGTTGTATATCATCCATGAAGTAATAGCGCGCCAGTTAAACCCCTTCGGAGGTTATTACAAGGCAGTCTATTATGGATCTTCTTTTCTTTTTATGGGCTTATTTGCCGCGCTGATTATTAAAGTGGAAGCCCGGGAACTGCAGCGTTTGCCTGTTGTAGGCAAATATTTTTACCGCGCCGCCTGATTCAGATAGGGGTTATTCTTTTTTTCATACCCTATCGTGGTTTGTGGTCCATGACCGCTATATACCACTACGCTTTCGGGCAGGGTAAACAGTTCGCGGCGGATACTGTCGATAAGCGTTTGGTAATCGCCGCCGGGAAGATCGGTACGGCCAATGCCCGAGCGGAAAAGAACATCGCCCGACACTACAAACCCGGAATGGGGAAAATAAAAGCTTAGGCTACCTGGCGAATGACCAGGCGTAAACAATACGCTGCATTCCTCATCGTCCCAGGGAATTGGAACGCCTTCGGCAAGATAGATCAGTTCGCCGGCGTAAT
>JBDTVL010000532.1:0-2608 GCA_040007215.1 Flavitalea sp. | reverse complement strand
ACCCGTGATTAAACCAACGGCAGCGCCATAAAGCAGCAGAACAGGCAGTTTTTGAAATATTCCACCGGATAAGAAGGGCGTCTTATCCTGGTCGCTTTTATCTTTAATCATGGCGATCGAAGCAACAAGCATTAAGATACCAAATAATACCATGGTAGCCGTCGACCGGGTTAACTGAAAATGCTCACTATCAAAAAGAATAACCGGAATAGTCGGTAACAATATTTTTCTTGTGAGAAAAACAATGGAAATAGAAGATAATGCCAACAGCAGGGCGGCGGCAACCTGTACAAAACCTTTCCGGTAATTGATTACCGCCCCGGCAACAGAAGTAGAACCAACAATAAACAGGGAATAGGAAGTGGCCAATAGAGGGTCTATACCAAATGCATACACTAAAATTGGTACAGTTAAAACAGACCCTCCCCCTCCGGTCAGGCCTAAAGAAACGCCTGCCAATGCGGCCAGTATATACCCTAATATTTCCAACATAGACCTTTCAACTACCACAAAGGTGCTACAAGTATACTGGAATAAGGGTAACAAAGGTTACATGGTCAGTTCAGTCTCTTGCTTTGAAGCGCACTCGCCAGGGTTTTCTCATCAATACGCCAAACTACTGCTAAGCGTTATGAGATGGCATACTATCCATTATTTGTATTATTACTTAAATAGGAAGCTTAATCGTCGAACGACTATAAACTATTCTTTTGCCTGTCCAGGTAAGGTTGTGCGAGTTTTTTCGGCGCCACTGAACAGAATGCAGTTGTGAGCGCATCCAGCAGCATTTCTTTTTCTATTTTATTTAATTCGATAAATGTCCAGCCCTGATTACCCCATTTGTTGGGAACGGGATAAATAACCGTTTTGTCGAATGCGCAAAAAGCAGACTGATCAATGACAGAAAATTTGAGACAGGCTTTTCTATCTTCCTTAGAAATAGTTGCGAAGATTTTATTCCTGATCCTGTAAGAGGTTTTTTCAAAATGAGGAAGCTCTTCTGTTTCAGGAAAAGATAAAGCCATGTTTCGGAAAACGCTAATTGAAATCATTTGAGATATCCGGGTTTATTTACCAGGAAAAGTTAATGTATATAACCTTCAAAATAATCAAGTGATTAGCCTATACTTTTACTTAACATCAATTTTTTAATATCTTGAACTCCACTCTTCTGTTCAACTGGCGGTTTTCCTCATTATCATTAGGCGCTACCGGTTTTGTTTCTCCATATCCCTGGGAGATGATCCTGGAAACATTAATGCCTTTGGATAAGATATATTCCTTAACCGATCCTGCGCGGTTATCGCTCAGTTTTAAATTATAATCATCCGAACCTTTGTTGTCCGTATGGGCGCTCATCTCGATCTCGATACCAGGATTTTCTTTCAACATGGTAATTACCCTGTCGAGCTCCACAAAAGATTCCGAACGAAGATCGGCTTTATCGAAATCAAAAAATACATTGTTCAGCCGCACTACCTGGCCAATCTCGATAGGAACCAGGTAAAGGTCCTTATGAATTTCCTTATATCCCGCTTTTACCAGCGAATCAAGGTTAAGGTTTTCTGATATAGCGAAGAAATGATCGGCGGTAGCTCTTATACTGTAGTTCTTATCATAAGGTAATACGATCTTGAACGAGCCATCTATAACGTTGGATATACCATTGCCTGCTTCCAATCCATCCGGCAAAGTTTCATAGATCAGCGATGCGCTAATAGGTTCTTTCGTTTTCAGATTATATACATTACCGCTAACCAGCAATACAGGATTTGGTTTTTCTCTCTCTAATAACTTAACCCGTACAATATCACTTTCGCCGTAAGTGTTTAAAAGGGTGGTGAGATAAGCATATTCGCCGCCGGCATCCAAAGTAAAAAAGGCATCCCAGTTAGAGGAGTTGATAGGGCTTCCCAGATTCACGGGATCGCTCCATTTCTGCCAGGTTTTATCCAGGCGTTTAGACATATAAATATCATTATCGCCCAGTCCTCCAGGTCGGTTACTGCTGAAATACAGCGTTACGCCATCTGAAGCGAGGTATGGGGTCATTTCATCCGTTTCCGGGGCATTGATTTTTTTACCCAGGCTCTTAGGCTCCGACCAAATACCATTGGCCTGAAGAAAACATACAAACAGGTCGTTATCCGAACTACCTCTTTCCGGAGTCATATAGAGGAATAAGGTTTGGCCGTCCTGCGCCATAGTAGCGCCCGATTGCATTCCCCTGTCATACTTATCGTAATTTTTTATCTTCAGCATATTCGGCTCACCCCAATGACCGTTTTCCTGCAGGTAACTCATGCTTACGCCCTTACTGATATAAGCGCCTTCAATGAACGCCCCCCTGATCAGGATCCTGTTGTTATCGGGCGAGATCCAGTAAACGGCATTATATTGCATCGTATTCAGTGGGTATTCCAGGTGACGCGCTTCGCTCCATTTTCCCATACTGTCCCTTTCTGAATACCAGATGTCCTGGCTGTTAGGAACAGAATTATATTTTGTATTAGCCGGATGATTCTCGCAGATAAAAAATAAAATATTCCCATCAGCAGAAACCGTGGGTCTTAACTCCGGAAGATTGGAATTGATATGCAATCCCATG
>JBDTVL010000531.1:0-2611 GCA_040007215.1 Flavitalea sp. | reverse complement strand
ATGGCAAAATATTCAGCTCTACAGGTTTCACCCGGAAAATGAAGGCTCCCTGAGCCGCTATTTGCAACAGGTGGTCAAAAATAAATGGCTCGATCATTTAAGGTCGGCCAGGAACCGCCTTACTGTACCGCTTCATATACAAGATTCGGCAGAAGAGATTTCGGCGCTACCAGAAGATCAGCAACAGAAATTGGATAGCGTTAAAAGGCATTTCGAGCGTTTGGGTAATACATGCAGAGAAGTATTGAAGCGCTTTTATTATAACCGTGAATCCCTGAGAACAATAGCCCTAGCGATGAACTGGACAGAAGCTACAGCCAGAAATAACAAGTACCGTTGCATTCAACAAATGAAAGAATTAGTCCAAACAAATAATTTCCGCGATGAACAACGATAAAGACAATCAGGGCGAATACTTCAGCGAAGCGGAACGCTTTTTAAAGTTTGAGATGACCCCTGAAGAAAAAAGTGGCTTTGAGAAAAAGATGTTGCAGGATGATCGCCTTCGGCAGGAGGTAGATGAATTTCGCATCTTATTACTGGGTATTCAGGAATCTGTTCTTAGAAAAAAAATGAATGGATATCATGAAGAAGCGACTGCGGCGACCATGATAAATGCATCCTTTAAGAAGTGGCTGATAGCGGCTTCTGTTATGGCTTGCTTCCTGGTTGCAGGATGGCTTTATATGCAGAATAGCCATAAAAGCGAAAGGCTTTTTGCCGCGTATTTTTCTCCCGATCCAGGATTGATCAGCGGAATGGGCAGCTCTGAAAATTACACTTTCGATCGCGCCATGATCGATTATAAGACTGGTCATTATCACGAAGCTATAAAAACATGGAAAACCCAGTTAGAAGGCAACCTGTTAAATGATACCCTGAATTATTTTATTGGCTCCGCTTACCTGGCTTTGAAAGAAAGCGATACGGCCATGGTATATCTCCGGAAAACAGTACTGGACCTCGACAGTGAATTTTCAACAGAAGCAAGCTGGTACCTTGGGCTGGCATTGATCCGTGAAGATAAAATCCTGGAAGCTATCCCCTATATTCAGCGCTCTTCGCATAAAGAAAAGGAAACTCTGTTATTAAAACTTCAGCAGTAATGCATCTGTCTTTACCCGTACTTATCAGCGTGTTTTTTATTTTCCAGGCAAGCAGGACGAATGCACAGGATAAATTGTCCATGATCCGGTCGCTAGAGGATTCAGCAAAACATTATGAATCGCTCAATAAAAACCGGCAGGCTTACCAATTCAGCAAAAAAATTCAAACGCTGAGGTTATCAGTAGCCGGAATAGAACCTGAGAAAATTGCCAAAACAGAAAGCGATCTTGGAACATATGCTTTCCGGATGGGCAATATCAGCCTTGCTGAAAAGCATCACCGCAAGGCGCTGAACCTTTTCCAGTCTATGAGCAGTCCTGATTATGAATGTCTTTATCTGTCGGGCAATAATATGGGCAGTATCATGTGGTATGCTTCCAAAACCGACAGCGCTTTATATTATTTCAATCTTGCCAAACAGGCTCTTTCCAAAATGGATACCACTCCATTAAATAAATATTATCGTCCGGCGGTATTAAATAACAACCTGGCTGCCATCTATGGTCTGCAGGGTAAGACCACAGAAGGAATCGCTGCCATGAAAATAACCATAAGGAATATTCGGTTGTATCTGTCTGTTAAAGATTCGAGTCTTCGAAAGGACGTCGCCCTCCATTTCCAGTTTGAAGCCATGGATAATCTTGCCGGCATTTATAAAGAATTAGGCGATTACAGAAAGGCATATGACCTGCTGAGTCATTCCTACCAGCAAAAACAACAAACGCTGAATACCGGAAATCCTGATATTTTTAAATCGGAAACGCTGCTAGGCCAGTTGTACTATGCGCAGCGGGAATATGGAAAGGCAGAACAATTTCTTTTAAAAGGTTTGCAGGGATTGAAATCAGCAGACGGCGATTTCCTGTTCTGGCAGGCAGATGCTTATGCGTCGCTGGCGTTGCTTAATGATGCTACCGGGGAAAAAACAGCCGCCGCTGAATACTTCAGTCTTGCCGACAAGTTTTATGAGCAGTCGCTGCAGGGCGAATATGACGATATATATCTTGAATTCTTAAGAAATGCATCACTTTTCTATGCAGAAAACGGAGCGCCATCAATAGCGCTCAAAAAAGCGCGCAAGGGTTATGATTTTGTAGTTGCCGCACAGGGAAAGCAAACGCTTCCGGTATTCTATCAACTTCTGAATATTGCCGAAGTTTATTTTGCCGGAAAAGATTATCAGCAGGCGCTTCAGTATGGCAGAAAAGGGCTTCAGCTTGTTAACAGCCTGATCGTTTCCGGCGCCCATGCGCTCGACTCCATAAAACTGGAACTGAAAAAACCGAAAGCCCTTCTGCTGATCGCAAAAAGCGACTATCAATTACTCGATAAAAAAAACACAGCTACATTAACGCCTATTCTAATTGAGCTGCAGGAAGCTTTGTCTATACTTGAAAGAAGAAGATCAGTTATCCAGGATCCGGTTGATATCAATCTTTTATTGACTGAACATACCGATCTGCTGGAGTTCATCAAACAGATCGTATTTGATCTGTACAAGCTT
>JBDTVL010000530.1:0-2616 GCA_040007215.1 Flavitalea sp. | reverse complement strand
CTTTATCTTCTTCCAGCAGTTTTATGTTCAGCGTGGTCTGGTTGTTCATTATGATTTCCTGTTGCGTAAAACCAACATAAGAAAATATAAGCGTTGCTTTTTCTTCTATAAGGGTTAATTCATACTGGCCATTAACGCCTGTGCTGACGCCATTGTTGGTTCCTTTTACTTTAATGCTTACGCCGACAAGCGGCTCGCCTTTTTCATCGGTCACTCTTCCTTTCACCACGATTGGTGGAAGCGGTATTTTAGTTAGCTGCGCTGATTCCTTTTGTTTGAGAATAATGGTTTTGTTCACAACAATATAGTCGTAAGGCTGGTTGCGCAGTACCATTTCCAGGGCGTCTTCCAGCGCGGCGCCGGAGATGCTGATGGTTACCTTCGACGCTTTATCGAGCATCTGGTTATTATAGAGGAACTGATAGCCTGATTGTTTTTTGATCTCTTTGAAAACTTTTTCGAGAGGCGTATTCCTAACCGAAAGGGTAATGCCCTGTCCGAGCCCCGCAGCGGAAAGATGCAGGGTAAAGGTTAATAGAACAATTGCAGTCAGTTTCATGACACGAAAAATTAATTTTCTGATGCTCTGGCTTTCCGGTTTAATAGGAAATGCGCCGGAGGATACAGAAGTAGTAAGCAGTTGGCGCCTCTGGGGTTTCTTAACCAGCGTGGTCAGCGCTGTAAAAGAAGCCGCGCGGGCGGTTTTGGCAGTTAATTGCATAACTTAGATGTAGTTTGGGTTTAACAATAAGTGATTCCTTACAGTATTATTTATTAAGGGTAAACCTGAGCAAATTCCAGGGAGGTGGTACAAACACTTCCCTGTTTTATTCAGTTCACCAAAGAACGCTGAGTGATCGAAATAGGCTACCTGGTAACATATACTTTTTTCCCTTCCACGCGAAAATGAATAACGCCCGTCAGTTCCAGCATTTTCAATACTTCCGATATATTTTCTTTCCGTGGTATAGCTCCGGAAAAATTCATTTCTTTAACATCACCCTGGTAAATGATATCTGCATCATACCAGCGCTCTACCTGCAGCATAATTGTCATCAGGTTGGTACGGTCGAAATAGAATAAGCCATTTTTCCAGGCCATCACCTCATCCAGGTCTATATTTTTATTGATGATGGACTGACCATTGGCCCTGATTTGCGCCTGCTCGCCGGGCGCCAGCATGCTCACCGTTTCATCCTTGATCACTTTTACAGCGCCTTCCAGCAGCGATACCTTAAGGTCTTTTTCGTCATTATAGGCGTTGAAGTTAAAATGCGTGCCCAGCACTTCCGTAATAGCGCCGACTGCCGATACCAGGAATTTTTTAGATGGATCTTTGGTCACTTCAAAATAAGCTTCGCCGGTTATAGACACTTTTCTTTCCTTACCGGTAAAAGCCGTAGGATAAGTAATGGAAGAAGCCGCATTCAGCCATACCGCGGTGCCATCGGGCAACAGGAGTTTATACTGCCGGCCATTGGGTGTGCTCATGGTATTATAAACGGTTTCTGAGGAACGCATGTTTTCTGTTTTGTAAGCCACCTGACCGTTACTGAGCACTACTTTAGCGCTTCCCTGCGTGGATAGCACACCGCTAGTGGCGCTGTCCAGCGTTATGCTTGATCCATCCGATAAGGTAAGGATAGCGCCCGATTTGCCAGCTTCGATATCATGAACAGTTTTAATGGAAGAGGCGTGGGTTAATGAAGCCTGCTGTTGCGGGCGAGGGCTAAGCAGGAAGTAGGCCGATACTGTTCCCAGCAATAATAAAATGGCCGCTGCATAACGTAACCATCCTGTTCTCAGCAAACGTATGCTTCCTGTTTGGGAAGCTGGTATAGCTGATTCTGCAATACTATTAAGCAGGTAGGATTTCATGGCCGATGACATCGCTTCTTTTTCTCCGCGGGCCCAGTTCCATTCGCCTTTGTCCACCAGGCGCTGATACCAGTCTTCCACCAACTGTTTTTCCTCAGCTGTGATTTCGCCTTCCCGGTATCGTTGCAGAAGAGCTTTAGCCTGTGATACATCCATATTTTTATCCATTCTGGATATATATGTCCCGCGGGAAGAACTTAGGGGGTAAGAAAAAGAAATATTTTTTTAGAGGAAGAAGGCGATCAGCAGAACGGCATAGGGTATAGTGGTATGATCGATAGCCGAACGGATGTGCTGAAGCGCATGGTGGATATGTTTTTTTACAGTTTCATCTGAAATGCCCAGTAGTGAAGCTATTTCTTTATGCGATAGCTGCTCCTGGCGGCTAAGCTGGTATACCTGCCTCATTCTTACAGGCATTTGCGATACCGCTGAGCTGACCGCCTGCTGCAGTTCTTTTAATTTCAGTTGCGTTTCTGCATCGGGAACCAGATTGGTCTCTACTGTTTCTAGTAAGGCTTCCAGGTAACGCCGGCGCGTAATATTTTTTTCAATATAATCAATGGCTTTATAGCGCACGCATGTTTGAAGATAGCCCTCCATCGAGCCAGCAATACCCAGTTCATTCCGTCTGTTCCATAACGATAAGAAAATTTCCTGTACAATATCCCGGGCATCCTCAGGTGAATGAGTCACTTTTACGGCGGTCACAAAAAGATCTTCCCAATAGCGCTGGTA
>JBDTVL010000529.1:0-2628 GCA_040007215.1 Flavitalea sp. | reverse complement strand
ACCCTGGTTATTTCCCAGGCCGATACCTTGCGCGCCGTATCGTTAAGATTAGTGATCACGTATTCCAGTATAAAACATCCCTGCTCTGAATCGCCGGAAAATCTTTTGGCGAAAGACAATCCTGTTACAGGATCTTTTTCGCTGATCATGAACAGCTCATTTCCTTCGACAACGGCAACATAAGGTTTATTGTCGAGCGTTGCCGGAGGCGGCCAGTCCCACTCGCTTTGCGGACTGGGCCATAAAGTAGAACCCCAGTTAAAATCATTCACATCACTGCCGGTCAGAAAATTTTTTCCATTCATTTTAAGCGAAGTGATCCTGCCGCCTGTAGCCGGATCAGCTTCTAATTCCACAGCCCCGGAAGTAATAACATATCGTCCGCCGGATTGTTTTACCGGAATATTTTTTTCCTTTTGCTGCGCCGTGCCGTGCAATGCCAGGACAATAAGAAGCGGCAGGATCATTACCTCATTACTCATACTGTTTTTATTTTAATTTCATTCATTAGTTACATCTCCCGCGAGCAGTGGGTTTGAATCTCTTTCGCTAGAAAGGGATCGGAAGCAGTACATGTCTATACTGGAATGCCTGCTGTCCCGGACCTGCGGGATGTTCGTCATTTTAAACTTCTTTGGCGATGCCCCGCCTGGCAAGATCAAACCATCTTGATTATTCACCGGCAAATTCTATTTGTCGTTCGCAGCGCAAAGCCGTGCGTGCATCAGCCTGGTTCAATGCGGTTGAATAAGGAACAGCCTGATTGCTCGGACTGCTCCTCCCTTCTTTGATCAGCGCCATCGCTTCGGGAAGATTAGTTCCCTGCTCAATATAAGACTCTGCCGGCATCAGCAGTACATCTGCTTAACGAATCTGACAGATATTGGTTCCCGTCCCTTCACTATAAGCATGATGGCCATACATTTTGACGGTAAATACGGTCTAAAGCCACTGATGACTCGTGCATTTATAAATTTTCCGCCAGTAATTATACGGTGTAAAATCAGGTATTGGTACCCTTTCAAAACGACAAAGGGAAATGTAGATTTGTAATACTCTAATCCCTTAACCTATGTTAACGACTAATCTTTTATCCTGCCACTGGGACGCTTACGAAAAAAGGAAAACGCTGATCCAGCAGGATCCGGGTATTTTCTGCCCTGAAGAAATCTGGGAATTTAATTATTTGCTGGATAATATTGTAGCCGTTCAACCCAGCCTGGATCCTATCCGGGTTATGCTGGCCATCAGGCAGTGTGTACGGGAAACGCTGGCCCCAAGGCCAAGGCTTATGTTCGTTCAACGCGTGATCAGCAGCATTTGCGAGCGCGAAAATAAATGGGAGCAGATCGTTGAAAATAATCAGCAGGACGCAGCCTGATCATTCTTTCCTTTCTTAATTAATGAGCGGCTTTACCTCTTAGTTTTTTTACTTCTTCTGCAGTTACAGGCGTTGCGCCATTACTGAAGTTGGCGCGTATGTAGGTAAGCGCTTCCGCCACCTGCATATCATTCAGAAAACTATGCGAAGGCATGGCATTATTATAGCTTTTTCCATTGATCTCTATACTGCCCTGCAGTCCATTCAACACTACCTTTATAAGCCTGGATTTATCGCCGGTTACCCATTCCGATTTTTCCAAAGGGGGAAAACGGTTGCCGTCTCCTTTACCATCCTGCTGGTGACAAACGCTGCAATAGGTAAAGTATATCTCCGATCCGGCAACAGCCTTGCCCCTGTTCAGGTTATCGGCCACCTCATCGGGCGTGCGTATATTATTAGACGTAGTTTTTCGTTTCTCCATTGCCGTTAGCTGGGCCGGGGCGAAATTTTTTCTGTCGCCCTTATACATGATCCTCCATATCTTACCTTTTTCTGATTCGCTGATGTACAGAGAGCCGTCAGGACCAATAGCAATACCCATAGGACGATACATGGCATCGCTGGTATTAACGATCGTATCTGTTTGCGCGAAACCATCGGCGAAAACTTCCCAGGGCCCCGAAGGTTTGCCATTGGCAAATGGAACAAAACAGATAAAATACCCGGCCTGCGGATAAGGAGCTCTTATAGTTGATCCATGAAAGGCAATGAAGGCCCCGTTCTTATAGCGCCCGGGAAACTGATCACCTGTATAAAAAAATAGATCATTTGGCGCCCAGTGAGCAGGAAAGCCGATCAGCGGCTGTTCGTATTTAGCGCCATCGCCCTCTTTTTTACCATCCCCTCCATATTCGGGGTTCAGCAGTTTCTTACCCTGCAGTTCATCATAATAATAATAGGGCCAACCAGCATTGGTCCCATCTTTCACTTTGAGGAATTCTTCCGCCGGTAACAGTGCACTTTGCCAGGGCGTGTATAATGCGGGCCAGGTTCTATGCAGGTCATCTCTTCCATGCTGCAGCACAAACAACGAGCTGTCAGCATGATTCCAATCCATGGCCACAACACTCCTGATACCCGTGGCATAACGCCGCCCATCTTTCTGTGTCTGTCCTGGTTTATTAGCATCGAACTGCCAGATACCGGCATGTTCTTCCAACTGCGGACAGGGCATCTGTCCCGCTTCGCCGGGCACGCGGTCTACCAACTGGCATACATCACCGGGAGCGCCGAATGGCACATAC
>JBDTVL010000528.1:0-2637 GCA_040007215.1 Flavitalea sp. | reverse complement strand
TGATTTTGCAGGTAAACTGCGAAATATTTCCTGAAGCTTCTTCACTGAAAATTTCCAGCGTATCTCCTTTAAGGCATCATTCAGATCTCAGGCTGTTGACCGGATTAGACAAAGCTGTTCTGAGGGTTTGATAGCTTACCGTTACAACAGCGATCGCTAAAACCGCGATGGCTGGCAGTACAAATAATGGCCAGCTAAGCGGTATGCGGAAAGCATATCCATCCAGCCATTTTTTCATCAGGAACCAGGTAACCGGAACCGCGATAAGGGAAGCCAGCCCAACAAGTTTAATGAAATCCCTGGACAGAAGAACCAGTATATTGTTAATGCCTGCCCCCAATACTTTCCGGATACCTATTTCTTTTGTTCGTTGTATTGTAGTAAAAGAAGCGAGCCCCAGCAATCCTAACGACGCTACAAAAATGGCCAGGCAACTGAAAATGCCAAACACATTTCCAAATTGCTGATCCTTTTTATATAACTGGTTAAATGATTCATCCAGGAAAAAATACCGGAAGGGATTTCCGGGATAAAGAATTTTCCATTTCTTTTCCAGCTCGCTGATCAGTCCCTTTAACTGGGCTGCATTATCCGATTTGCCTGCAGGAGAGGCGTGGATACTTAAAGAATAATATTGAGGATCTTTGCTGTAACCGAAAATAATTGGATCGAAATTACTTTTCAGCGACTGCTGATGATAGTCTTTGATCACGCCGATAACCTGGTACTCATTATTATCGCGGTCATCGCCAAAGAAAATGATCTTTCTGCCCAGGGCTTTTTCCGGGCTTTCATAGCCTAATAAACGCGATGCGGAAGCGGTGATCACCACGCCTTTTTTATCGGACCCGATCTCTTTCGAAAAATTTCTTCCCGTGATAAACTGATTTTTAAATACCGAAAAGAAATCTTCATCAACCATGATGGTCTTAAAATTATGCACATCGGTTGCTGGTGATTCAATTCTGCGGATATATCCTCCCGACTGACCTGTTTGCTTTCCGGGAACGCTGCTGGAGATACTTAATTTATCTACTATTGGTAGATGAAGGATCTCGTTCTTGAATACGTCATTCTGAGCATAAAAAGCAGAATCCTGTTGATGGGCTATTGGGGTTGGAATGACGAGGGTATTATTAATCTGTACGCCAAGATCTTTATTACGCATAAAACTGATCTGCCTGAAAATAATAAAAGTGCCCGCTATCAAGGCAACAGAGCAGGTGAACTGAAAAACCACCAATACTTTCCGCAAACCGAAATTCCTGTTCATGCGGGTCTTGCTTTTTAAGGCTTTTACAGGATTGAAAGAAGACAGCACGAAGGCGGGGTAAAGTCCCGATAGTATGCTTCCCGCCAATAACAGGATCAATAAAGTTATCCAAAAATAGGGTTTTTGCCAGAGGCTGATGTTAGCGCCTCCCGTTCTTCCGATCAGCGCATTAAAAAACGGAAGGGCCAACTGGCAGATAGCCACCGATAATATTACGGCGACCATATTGATCAGCGCCGATTCGGATAAGAATTGTTTGATCAACTGAGATTTTGCTGCGCCTACTACTTTTCTAACGCCTACTTCTTTGGCGCGGTTAATTGATTTTGCAGTGGTCAGGTTAATATAATTGACCCAAGCGATCACCAGGATAAAGATGGCAATGATACTTAGCGCATACACGGCCATTCCATTTCCGCTACGGTCCAGTTGGCCACTCACCGAAGAATGCAGGTAAATATCCTTCATTGGTTCCAGGAAGAATATTTCTTTCTGGTGCGATTCGGTTAACTGCTTACCATTATGCCGCATGATGAAGTCCGGAAATTTTGCCGCTAAAGCTCGTGGGTCTGCCGCAGCATTTATCTGGATATAAGTGGCAAAAGCAGGCCAGAACCAGCTCATTTCCACCTGGTCGGGGTTGTTGATTTTGTATAAAGTTTTATAAGAGATAAGCGCGGTGAATTGCAGGTGAGAATTTTCTGGCACATCTTCCATAATACCGCCAACTTTTAACGGTATCATTAAACTGCCCACTTTAAAATCGATGATCTTACCCAGGGCCGGATCGCTCCCGAAATATTTTTTGGCCATCGAAGCCGTCATCACGATCATATTTGGGGCCGCCAGCAGCGAATCATCTTCCGATTGTATAACCGGGAAGGAAAACATTTTAAAAAAAGAAGGGTCGGTGATGTACATCTTCTCTTCTTTAAATTGTTTTTCTTTATACGATACGATGGATTCGCTGAGCGGAAACAAGCGGGCGTAATTCTGTACTTCCGGATAATCTGTTTTCAGTTCCGGCCCAACTGCCGGATAGGTATTTACGCCGCTATAGGCGAGTACATTATTGCCATAATGATCATTCCTGATCCGGTATATATTGTCCAGGTTTTTCTGGAATTTGTCAACGCTTTTTTCTCCGATCACATAATCAAGGATCAACAGGCAGGCCGCCATGCCGATAGCGAGGCCCAGAATATTGATGGCGGTAAAGGATTTGTGTTTAAGCAGGTTTCTGAAAGCTATTCTGAAATTGATGATGAACATAGTGCTCGTTTTACAGATTTGGCGGCGGTTACGCGAATGATAAACATTAAGAATGCCAGCTTTTTACGGCATTATTAATCAGCGCTTTATTG
>JBDTVL010000527.1:0-2642 GCA_040007215.1 Flavitalea sp. | reverse complement strand
GGTAAGAATATCGATTGGCTGGTTCTTTTGCTGAAGTCCCTGCATGGCGCGGTAGATGCGCTGGTTGGCTTCGAGGTAAAAACATTCCGGTTTAAGGATCTCAATAACCGTATCAAAAGCGCTTTTTTCGAGCATGATAGCGCCGAGCACGGCCTCCTCCAGGTCTTTTGCCTGGGGTGGAACCTTACCATATACCATTGTACTGAGGTCGGGAGAGGTTTTACGTCTTGCCTTGCGGTCTTTATTAATATTGGTCAGATCCATTGTTATGCTAATGTTAAGGAACGATTACCGGAATGTTACTTAGGTTTATCAGGAGGGCGAATATAGAATCATAATTTTTATTCTAATTGTATAAAGTTGAAAAATTATAATTCTTATCTATCCCCAAAGTTTTTCACATATCGTTATGCGTAAAATGCACCTGACGACCCTGCTTATCCACAATTTAATAAAGTTTTCAGCGTATTGAATCATAGAAATGCACACCTGTTGTGCGCAAAGAATTTTTTAACTTTTGATGATATTCTAAAGCTTAAACCCATCCTGCCGCTGGCGCTGGATTCCAGCTCAATGGGGCTGTTTTAAGCCACGCCAAACGCGGCCTGGGGCTATTCGCGCATCACGCAATCCATTATCTTTGCGCATCAGACAAAGAAAAGATTCACAGCATGACGATCTCTTATAACTGGCTTAGCGAATATCTTCCCATCAACGCAGACCCCGAACGCATCAGCAAAATACTTACTTCCATAGGGCTTGAAGTGGAATCGCTGGAACCTTATGAAAGCATAAAAGGCGGGTTAAAAGGCCTGGTGATTGGCCAGGTGACCGAATGCGCACAACATCCCAATGCCGATAAATTAAAGCTTACCACTGTAGATATTGGCGATGGCCACCCCCTGCAGATCGTTTGCGGGGCCCCGAATGTAGCTATTGGACAGAAAGTGATCGTAGCCGTAACCGGCGCCACTATTTATCCTGTTAAGGGGGAACCTGTCACTATGAAAGCCGCGAAAATAAGGGGCGTGGAAAGTTTTGGCATGATCTGCGCAGAAGATGAGATCGGTATTGGCGAATCGCATGAAGGTATCATTGTATTACCCGGCAACGTATTAACCGGTTCTGCTGCGGCTGATTATTATCAGCCTTACCACGACTGGATCTATGAAATAGGCCTAACGCCTAACCGTATGGACGCCATGAGCCATCTCGGCGTAGCCCGGGACGTATGCGCTTATCTGAGTCACCATGATGGAAATGAATACATCGTTAAAAGCCCTTTATACCACCTGGTTCCGGCAACGGCATATACCCTTCCTTTTTCTGTGACCATTGAAAATACCGCTTCCTGCAAGCGTTACAGCGGCGTAAGCATCGCCCATATACAGGTGGCGCCTTCGCCAAAATGGCTGCAGGATAAACTGCGCGCCATTGGCCAGCGGCCTATTAACAATATCGTAGACATCACCAATTATATATTACACGATACCGGCCAGCCACTGCATGCTTTTGATGCCGACCAGGTGGCGGCGCGGAAGATCATCGTAAAAAATCTTCCCGATCAGACGCCATTCATCACCCTCGATGAAAAAGAAAGAAAATTAAGCGGCGAAGACCTGATGATCTGCGATGGCAATGGCGAAGGACTTTGCATTGCCGGCGTATTTGGCGGCGCGAAAAGCGGCGTTAAGGCAGGAACCGTTAATATTTTCCTCGAAAGCGCCTGGTTTAACCCGATAGATATCCGCAAAACTTCTTTCCGTCATGGGCTTCGCACCGATGCGGCAGCGCGTTTCGAAAAAAATGTAGACATCAGTAATACGGTGAGCGTATTAAAAAGAGCGGCGGCAATGATCGCAGAGATCGCCGGTGGCGCGATCGCATCTGACGTGACCGATATTTATCCTGTTCCCGATCAGCGAACGGCTATCACGCTGCGTTATCAGTACGTGAACAAGCTCAGCGGAAAAAATTACCCCGCGCATACCATAAAAAAAATATTACTATCGCTCGGCTTTGATGTTCTTAGCGAAGGCCCGGATGATATTCGGTTATCCGTTCCCTTTAGTAAACCGGATGTGCTTCTTCCCGCCGATGTGGTGGAAGAGATCATGCGAATAGATGGCTATGACAATATCGCTATTCCTGCAGCAATAACTATTTCACCTTCGGTGGAAGGAAGAAATCATTCGCAGGCTTATAAAGAAAAAATTGCCAGCTACCTTACCGGGCTTGGCTTTAACGAGATATTTACGAACTCTATCACCAATGCCGCCTATTTCGATCAGGGGCAGCTGGACACAGCCGTAAGGTTATTGAACAACCTTAGCGCCGTGCACAATATCATGCGGCCTTCCATGCTGCAAACCGGACTTGAATCAATTGCGTATAACCTTAACCGTAAGAACCAGGACCTGCAGTTTTTTGAATTTGGGAAAACCTATCATACCCCGGGACCTGGCATATATGAAGAGCCCGAAAAACTTTGCCTCTATATCACCGGCGCCAAAAGCGGCGTTTCCTGGAAAGGAAAGGCGGTGAGATCGGATGTGTATTATCTCAAAGGCGCAGTTAATGGATTGTTGTCTTTGCTGGGTTTATCCCAGCTGGAATGGACGGTTTCGCCGGAGGCTGGGCTG
>JBDTVL010000526.1:0-2670 GCA_040007215.1 Flavitalea sp. | reverse complement strand
GGATATGCGACATATCCATATCAAAATGCATATGGGTGATGCTGGAAGAGCCGCCAACGAATAACATAGGCGCTCTTTTTACAAAGCCCTTCATCAGGTTTTCCGGCCAGGAAAAGTCGTGCGTAAGCTGAGGGGCATGGTTAAAAATATTAAAGAGGAATATTCTCCATTCGGCAGGACCCTTCTTCACCATATCGATGTATTCGCCGAAGGTGATATAATCATCGGCTTTATTGACCGGGGTGTAAGCGTCGCTTTTAATATTATTATAAATGCCTACTTCCTTATCGCCTACTATCTTCTTAAAATAATCCCAGGTCCAGGTATTATAAGCCTTCCATGATTTGGCAAGGTCTTTAATGACCACAGGGATCCCTGGTTTATAAAAGTTTTCTTTAAAATCCTGGTCGCTGATGATTCCTACCCGCTCAATAGGTTGTAGACGCATCTCTGAAAATTTTGGCCAAAGTTAATATTAATTTCATGTTATAAACCTCCTATGTATATTAGCACGTAAAATCCAGGGATATGTATTTACACCTCCATCCACAGAATCCGCAGCCCCGCAATATTGCCACGATCACCGAAACGTTATCGTCAGGAGGCGTGATCATTTATCCTACTGATACTATTTACGGACTCGGCTGCGATATCCACCAACATAAGGCTATTGAAAAAGTTTGCCGTATCAAAAATATTGATCCCCGCAAGGCGCAGCTTTCCTTTGTGTGTTATGACTTCAGCGATATGAGCAGGTACGTTAAAACGATGCCTACGCCTGTTTACCGCATGCTGAGAAATCATCTTCCGGGTCCCTATACTTTTATTCTTCCTGCCAGTAAGGAAGTGCCGAAACTGCTGAAGAGCAAAAAAGATACCGTTGGTTTGCGAATACCCGATAATCTTATTGCGAGGAGCATTGTAAAAGAACTGGGCCGACCGATATTAAGCGCTTCACTACCCGGCGAGATGGTGGAAGAGTATACTGATCCGGAGATCATTTATGAAAATTTCGGAAAGCTGGTAGATATTGTAGTTAATGGAGGTATTGGAGGAATGGTTCCCTCTACGGTTATCGACTGTACAGGTCCAACGGCTGTATTGGTGCGCGAAGGCGCAGGTAAATGGGAGTATGAGGAGGGAACCTTTTAAGCAGAATGCCTCCCTGCTTTATCTTCTTTGCTTTAAAACTATCGGGACTTTGTGAGAAAGTTTATTCCTCTACACAATCGCTTCAGGCGCCTTCCACTGAAAAGTTTTGCGGTGATAGGGTGAAATACCATGCTGTTCCATAGCGCTGCGGTGCGCTACTGTACCATAGCCTTTATTCCTGTTCCATTTATAATGAGGAAACTTATCATGAAGCGCATTCATGTAATCGTCGCGGTATGTTTTGGCCAGTATGCTGGCGGCGGCAATTGATGCATAGATACCATCTCCTTTGATGATGCAGTGATGAGGCGTTGCCTGGTATTTGATAAAACGGTTGCCATCTATCAGCAGTAAATCGGGCCGCCGTTTTAAATTATCCAGCGCCAGGTGCATCGCTTTAAAGGAAGCCTTTAAAATATTGATGCGGTCAATTTCTTCATGGTCTACCTGTGCAACGCTGCAGGCAATAGCATGGTGTTCTATATAGCTGCGTAGTTCATTTCTTATTTCTTCGGCTACTTTTTTGGAATCGTTTAGGAGCGGATGGAAAAAATCAGGAGGAAGAATAACTGCCGCGGCAAAAACCGGCCCTGCCAGACAGCCTCTTCCGGCCTCATCGCATCCCGCTTCAATTTCTATACTTTGGTAACTCGCTAACAGCAATAAAATGTTTTTTCAAAAATAGGGTTCTTTTAAAAAGAACGGTGACCGGAACGTACCTTTGTTATCAACATGCATTTAACTTCTACCTCATCAAAACCGGTGGCAATATGGATACTTACCGGCGTTGTGATGTTACTGATACAGGTGGCGCTGGGCGGCATCACGCGCTTAACGGGCTCGGGTCTCTCAATAACAGAATGGAACATCATCACCGGAGCGCTACCCCCGCTTAGTGAGCAGCAATGGCTCACTGAATTTGCCAAATACAAACAGACGCCGCAGTTTCAGTTGCTCAATATTGATTTTACGATTGCCGATTTCAAATTTATTTTTTTCTGGGAATGGCTGCATCGTTTCTGGGCGCGGTTAATTGGTATTGTATTTATCACCGGCTTTGTTTATCTCGTAGCGCGCAAGAAACTGAACAGGGAGATGCAAAAACCCTTGCTGATCCTTTTCCTGCTGGGCGCATTACAAGGGGCTATTGGATGGATCATGGTGGCCAGCGGACTTACCGGCGATGCGGTATATGTAAAACCTACGCGGCTCGCCCTGCATTTTGTTTTTGCGCTGGGATTGATCGCTTATGCGTTCTGGTTCCTACTTCAATTACGCATCCCTGAAAATCAAAAAGCCGTTAATCCTGGAATCAGGCGATTTACTGCGGGTATGTTATGCTTGCTGGCCCTTCAACTGGTATTTGGCGCCCTGATGGCCGGCCATAAAGCCGCTACCGCTGCGCCAACCTGGCCCGATATCAATGGCGCTATATTCCCCGATGACCTGTTCAGGGAAAAACCTGCGGCGCTGAATTTCATCGATCACCACGAGTCCCCTGAGCGGGCGCAGGGCGGT
>JBDTVL010000525.1:0-2673 GCA_040007215.1 Flavitalea sp. | reverse complement strand
CAGCCTGATGTAGCCTATACCGGCACAACAGAAGAGAAGCTGTATAAAATTAGAATTCAGAAATGGTTCACTTTATTTTATAACGGTTTTGAAGGCTGGTCGGAATGGAGAAGAACCGGAACGCCTAAAGAAACAGCTCCCGGACCTAATAGCGCTATCAATGTATGGCCCCGCCGTTCGAGGTATCCCTTATCCGAGCAGACCATCAACTCGGATAACTATCAGAAAGCTCTACAGGTTCAGGGTCCAGATGATCTTGTTACACCTGTATGGTGGAATAAATAATCCTGAGGAACTCCATAATTATCCCTGCGCAATAAGCGAGGGGATTTTTTATGTATAGACTTTATTATTTATTTGTTTTTTGTATCCACTATTCCGTCAAAGGGAATGCTCCTGTCAAGCCTGTCTCCTTATTTCCTCAGCAAAGGGAGAGCCGTAATCCGGGTTTAGCCATTCTGGCACAGAAATTTATTATTTACAGGTATGTCATTAACCATCTATAAGAAAAAACGCAAATTTACCGCCACGCCGGAGCCCACTGGCGGGAAGTCGAATGGACAGGGCCTCATTTTCGTTATTCAAAAACATGATGCCTCCCACCTGCATTATGATTTCCGTTTGGAAATGGAAGGCGTTTTAAAAAGCTGGGCCGTACCTAAAGGACCATCTACCGATCCATCCGTTAAACGCCTCGCCATGATGGTGGAAGATCATCCTTATGATTATAGAAGTTTTGAGGGACAGATTCCCAAGGGTCAATATGGGGGAGGAACGGTTATCGTTTGGGATGAAGGCGTCTATGAGGCTGCGGAAGGCGAGTTTAAGGATAAGAAATCGATGGAAAAAAGCCTGCTCAGCCAATTGTATAAAGGAAAGATTGTTTTCAACCTGCATGGAAAAAAACTTAAAGGCGAATTCGCGCTGGTTAAATCTTCTTACAGCGGCGAACATTCCTGGTTGCTGATGAAAGTAAAGGATAAATATGCTAAGACAACGGATATTACGAAAAAGGAAAAATCGGTGATTTCCGGTAAGACCATTAAACAAATGGAAAAAGACCCGGATAAAATATATGGACGAAGCATCGTTGAAAAAAACTCCACGAAGAAAGATCAGCCGAATTCTAAAAAAAAATTAAAGACAAAAGCAATAGGGGTTAAAAAAAATTTTCCTGCTACACTTGCGCCAATGCTCGCTACACTGGTAGATAAACCCTTTGATGCAGAGAACTGGCTATATGAAATAAAATGGGATGGATATCGGGCATTAGCTTTCCTGAATAAAGGTAAGATCAATCTTAAATCGCGTAATGATAAATCATTCAACGAAAAGTTCTACCCGGTTTATGAAGCATTAAAGGATTTACCCATAGATGCGGTACTGGATGGAGAAATAGTAGTGTTGTCTGACGAAGGCGTTTCAGATTTTGGACGTTTACAGAACTGGCGGAGTGAAGCGGATGGGCGTTTAATGTATTATGTTTTTGATTTGCTATGGTTAAATGGTTATTCATTAACGGATATTCCATTAAATGAACGCAGAGAGAAATTAAAGGAAATTATTCCTGAACATCCTTTTATCCGTATCAGTCAAACTTTTGATTCAACAGGAACTGAATTTTTCAATGCCGCCATGAACATGAAACTCGAAGGTATAATGGCAAAAAAATATGGCAGCCTGTATCTTCCGGGCGCCAGATCAAAAGACTGGCTGAAGATAAAAGTAGGCAAACGTCATGAAGTGGTGATTGGCGGCTTTACAAAAAATGAAGGCAGTTCAAAAACATTCAGCTCTTTACTGGTTGGTGTTTTTGAGAAGAGAAAATTTCACTATACCGGCAAAATAGGAACAGGATTTTCCGATGAATTACAGCGTGAGCTGATGAAAAAATTTAAACCTCTTATTCGGAAAACCACTCCTTTCCTCAATGACCCGGATATAAATAAGCCTTCGCGTTTCCGGCCCAATCCTCCTGCATCAAAAGCTACCTGGCTGGATCCCAAACTGGTTTGCGAAGTATCGTATACTGAAATCACCAGTGATGGGGTGATGCGACATCCCTCCTTTGAAGGTATGCGGGAAGATAAAAAAGCCAATGAGGTAAAAGCAGAAAAAGCCGAGCCGTTGAAAAAAATTAGTAAGGAATCTCTACTGTATAAAAAAAGTATTATAAAAAAGGAAGGGAAACAGGAGCGTAAAACACTGCTTAACCCAACCGAGGAAAGGCAGGTAAAGAAAATTAACGGTCATGAAATGGTTTTTACTAACCTGAGCAAGATATATTGGCCCAAGGAAAAGATCACTAAGGGCGATATGCTGAATTATTACTACCAGGTAGCGCCATATATTCTACCCTATCTCAAAAACAGGCCGCAATCGATGAACCGTCATCCGGACGGAATTAACGGAGAAAGTTTTTATTTTAAAGATGTTACCGGTAAAGCGCCTGAATGGGCGGAAACCTTTCTCTATCAGAGTCCGTCCGATAACCGCGACAGACATTATCTTGTAGCCAAAGATGAAGCAAGTCTTTTATATATGGCTTCGCTGGGATGTATAGAAATGAATCCCTGGCACAGCAGGGTGGGCACTGAAGATTACCCCGACTGGTGCGTAATAGATCTCGACCCCGCAAAAAAGAATAATTTTGACCAGGTGGTAGAAGCGGCG
>JBDTVL010000524.1:0-2697 GCA_040007215.1 Flavitalea sp. | reverse complement strand
AAGGATCGGCTATTTCTGCCAGTTCCCTATTTAACTGCTCCACTTGCCAGTCATCGAGTAATTTGACATTACTTATATATCCATATTCATGAAAAAAATCCAGTTGCTCTTTCGACAGCTTATATCTGTCCCAACCAGATTTATCGGTTGGTTGTTTAAAAAGATCCGAAATCAGGCGATGAACAGCGGATAAATCTTTGACTGCAGCGTTCATAGTATCATTTTTTACATTATGGTTAATAAGATCCGTATAATAGCAAAATAGACCAATAACTATTTCGAAAGCTTTCTAAATGCCTTTTGCAAGATTTCTTAAATTTATAATATCTTTCGTTTATATTCGAAAAATATTCAGCTATTAACTTTTCTTAGGATACTAATTTATCACTGAATGCATTCCAAAATGTTTATTACTGAAGGCGGCTCCGGGTCATTTGTACCAGAGGCCCATCCTTTTTCATACGATGATCTCCATAAAGTTACCAATATAGGTTCTCCAAAACTATCGCCCGATGGAAAAAAAATAGTCGCGGTGATATCAAAGGCAGATATCTCTGCGAATGAATTTTCCGATACCCTTGTATTGATCGATATAGCAACGGGATCTATCACTGATCTGGCCGAAGGCGGTAGCCCGGCCTGGTCGCCGGATGGAGGGCAAATTGCTTTTGAGCAGTGGGAAGATGATCATTCCGTTATTTACCTGTTCAACCCGGCTACCATGAAGAAAAAATTCCTGGTAGCCGTCCATCATTCCAATTATTTTATGGGTCACCTGGTGGAAAAAGGCTTTGCCTGGTCGCCCGATGGAAAATATATTGCTTATGCCGGAGCGTTTCATACCATTCCGGAAAATACCGGTGGCGCCAGAGTGGTGAACCGGCTCAATTATAAAACCAAGGGCGGAAGAGGACGGCCGTCCTTTACTGATGATCAATTTACGCATCTATGGTTAATCGATGTTTCGGGTAATGACCCCATTCTGCTAACATCAGGTAATTATAATGAACATTCTTTCAGTTGGTCGCCGGATAGTTTGAATATTGCTTTCATCAGCAACAGAACGGAAGATTTTGATAAGAATCACAATAGCGATCTGTGGACGGTAAATGTTAATACCAAAGAAATAACCCGTTTAACAGAAGGACCTGGAACCAGAAGCTGCGCCAGGTGGGCGCCCGATGGAAAACATATCGCATATCTGGGTGTTACGAGCCTGGTCACATCAACCGATAGTGTAGCAGACGATACGCAGGTTTTCGTGACCGGCGCCGACGGCAAATATAACCGTTGCGTGTCTAAAACGCTGAACAGACGTACTGAGAATATACAATGGGCGCCCGATGCCTCAGGGGTTTATTTTACAGCAGGCAATGAAGGCTCTACCAATCTTTACAAAGCTTCCCTTTCAGGAGAAATTAAAACGATCATAGAGGAGCAGTGCTGTATACGGGAGTATTTTGTTGGCGCCAGCCACCACGATATTGCAGTGGTAAAAACATCCATTACCAAACCTGTTGAATTGTTCCTGTATTCGCCGGAACAGGGATCGGCTAAACAATTAACGCAACTAAATACCTTTATAAATAATCATTGTATTCTTTCCGATGCGGAAGCCTTTTGGTATCCTTCCTTCGATGAAGAAATGGTACAGGGATGGATCCTTAAACCTTATGGTTTTAAGGAAGGCGGCAAATACCCATTGACTTTAGTTATACATGGCGGTCCGCATAATATGTTCGGCTATGAATTTGAAGAACGTACGCAGATTCTGGCCAGCGAGGGATTTGGCGTGGTCTTTATAAATCCAAGGGGAAGTCACGGTTACGGACAAATGTTTTCGCGGGGCAATGTGCTCAACTGGGGCGGCAATGATTATAAGGACCTGATGACGGGCATTGATCATGTTATCGCAGCTTACAACTGGATTGACCCTTCAAGGCTTGGCGTTACAGGACAAAGTTATGGAGGATACATGACCAACTGGATCATCACTCAAACGGCAAGATTCCGTGCCGCTATCGTAGATGGCGGTCTCAGCAACCTGATCAGTTTTGCCGGCACTTCCTTGTATTACCTCCTTATGGAAGCCGAGTTCAATGGAAAACCCTATGACAATTATCCGCTGCTGTGGCAATGGTCGCCATTGCGGAATGTAAGAAATGTAGTTACGCCCACTTTGTTTCTTCATGGAGAAACGGATAATGAAGTGCCCATATCGCAGTCCGAAGAAATGTATTATGCCTTAAAGGATATAGGCGTGGAAACAACCTTTGCACGATATATTGGAGAAGGTCATGGATGGCGTCCCGATCTTACGCCCGCCAACAGGAAAGACCTGCTGCAAAGAATGATCAACTGGCTTAAAACTTATTGTAAATAAAGGAACCCGAACACACACACCATGAAAACCAACCCAATCAAACTCTGCGTCCTTTGGAGAGCTTTTATTGAACTGCCTGAAAAGAATGGATTTCCGCCAACGCTCGGTTACGTGGTATGGGCCCTGACCATGGTGCCGGCCGCGATCTATGCATTGAAATTGCAGAACTGGACGCTTCAGAAAGATAAGCGCACCATTTTACTGGGGATGATCGTGGGCCTTCTTGGCGCAGTAGGACAGTTAGTTTTATTTTTTGCCATTCGTATAGCGCCTACCTACCTGGTATTCCCGGTGATAGCGCTCACGCCGCTGGT
>JBDTVL010000523.1:0-2699 GCA_040007215.1 Flavitalea sp. | reverse complement strand
ATAATAAATATGGCTGCAAATAACCAGATATTTGCCCATTTGATTTTTTTGGGAACAAGGCCTTCCTGCGGAATTCTTTTATTACTGATATTGGTGATCATGCCGCCGAAAAGAATTAAAAGTGGAAATATCCAGGGGCTTTTAAATAATAGATAGGTTGCAACGGCGCTGACAACAAAAATAATCCGGGTAATAGGATTGGTTACGGCTGTTCCAAATGTTTTGGCGGAAGCATATACCAGGAATCCAACAGCCATCGGTTGAACGAATTTAAAAAGACTGCCGGTTAATGTTCTGTTTTCGGTATACACGATCAGAAAAGAAAAAGCGCTCATCAGCAAACATGCAGGCAATATCCAGATCAATAGCGTTATTAGCGCCAGCGGTATACCGCCTCGCTTAAATCCTATCAGCGTTAAAACCTGCGTGGAAGAGGCTCCTGGCAATAACTGGCAGAAAGAATTATATTCCATCAACTCCTCTCGTGTAACGTCATGACGGCCATGCACAAACGTTTTTAACATCATGGCATAGTGACCTTGCGGACCGCCAAAAGCTGTTATACTATGAAGGAAAACAGATTTTAAAAAAGGAATATGCCGAAGAAATATCATGCCTGCTTAATATTGCCGGATCAATTTTTAACGCTTATAACGGATTACGATAATAACCATTTCTTTCAATTTCATCTCTTACTTTATCCGGAACAAGGTAACGGATCGATCTCCCTTCGCTGATATTTTTACGGATATAAGAAGAAGAGATTTCCAGCAAAGGGGCTTTAAGTACGGTCAGGCTTAAGTGTTCATACGTGTTTTCAATTTTATATGCCGGTCGTTCATAAACAAAAAGCGAATAGTCTTTAATGATTTGTTTGTAGTTTTTCCAGGCAGGAAGGTTTAGAAAACTATCGCTGCCCATGATCACGGAAAACTGGTGAGCGGGAAATTTTTCTACCAGATAAGTAAGGGTATCGATGGTATAGGATGGTTTGGGAAGCCTGAATTCTATATCCGAGGCTTTCAGGGCCGACTCTTCTTCAATAGCTGCCTGAACAAGAAAAAGCCGATGGTATTCATTTAAGAGGGAAGAGGCCTTTTTAAGAGGGTTCTGGGGAGAGATGATAAACCATACCTGTTCCAGATCGGTATGCTGAACAATGTAATTAGCTATGATCAGATGGCCATTATGAATAGGGTTAAAGGAACCAAAATAGAGCCCAACTCTCATGCAACACGTTGTATTTCAATTAGTTAATTATATCCTCAACAAAAATCGAATCTGCTTCGCTAAGTCGCAAACTTAAGTTATATCCTGAAACTGCAATAGATATGGGATCGCCGAGCGGGGCTATCTGGTCTATCTTGATGTATTCACCTGGCAGACATCCCATTTCCATGAGTTTCAGGAACAGATCATTGTTCTCAAATGAGACGATTCTTACTGTTTTTCCTTGCTTAATTTCTGATAACCTTTTCATCGCCAACAAATGTAGTTTTGTAGGAATTAATAACATTACGATTTTTGGAAATGCCTGATCAAATAGCTCCAGTAAGATTTCACCTGCTTTTTCCATTCACGCTTCGCGAGAGACGCAAACTGCAGGAATATATCCGGTTCCTGTTTAAAAACGAGAAAACACCGCTTGGATCGATGGATTATATCTTCTGCTCGGATGATTACCTACTGAAGATCAACCAGGACTTTTTAAAGCATGATTTCCTGACCGATATAATCACGTTTGATCTATCAGATAATCAACAAGCCATTTCGGGCGAGCTATACATTAGCATTGAAAGAGTTAAGGACAATGCCAGAATCCTGGGCATTCCTTTTTTAACAGAGCTTAGAAGAGTGATGTTTCATGGCGCCCTTCATTTATGCGGGTATAAGGATAAATCGAAAAGGCATATCCGGGAAATGAGGCTCAAAGAAAACTATTACCTATCGCGATTTAATTAATCGTTCCACGAATCACAGTTTCCTGCCGAAACATTACTTTCCAAACTTCAGCAGCATTTCCCTTTCCTTCTGAACATCCTCCAGACTCATTCCAGCGTTTAGTTGCCCGTATTCATAAACAGAAAAGGTTTGAAGAATCGATACATATTGGCCTCTTTCCTTAATAAACCCACGGCGTTTATCATTGCCGCCTACCCGCTCCCGTTCAATTAAGCTAATCTTGTCAATCATCTGTGCTAATAAGGGAAGCCGTGTAACCTTAAACATATCGCCAAAATACGCTTTAGCGGTAAGCAAGTCCTCCCCATTAGCCTTCCCAGTTTCTGCGCCAGTTCCTTCCACGCTTATATTCATAAAGCTCCAGCATAAGCGGAGATCCGTTTCCAGGTTAAAATCAAAATAAGCCACCGGAACAATATGACCAAACTGCCAGGCCTTGCCAAAACTCTCCCAGTTCAACCGTTCGTCAAACTGCAATTCAATCCATTCCCTGAAATGAGCTATATCCAATCCAAAATAAGGCGCGTAAGCTGGAACAGATTGCTTTAAAACAACATACCTCCTTAAAGCAATCTGCCATTTCCGCTTTTCCTTAAAAACAATAGCTGCCTGATTGATATCTTCTTCCTTTTTCATTTTTGTTTCGGAGTGAAACTGTGATTCGTGGAACAAATATCATTAAAAACTCAAAGCGTTCATATAAAATATAAATTTGCGCTATGTTTCCAGAATATGAT
>JBDTVL010000522.1:0-2703 GCA_040007215.1 Flavitalea sp. | reverse complement strand
TTCCTTTGGCTATGGTAACCCGTAAGCTGGGGCCAGCCCTGGCGGCAGGTTGTACCGTAGTGTTAAAGCCGCCTTCCCCTTCGCCGCTTACTTCCCTGGCGCTTGCGCAACTGGCCGAAGAGGCAGGCATTCCTGCCGGCGCCCTCAATGTTGTTACCACCAGTAATTCGGCGGAAGCAGGAAAGGAGTTGAGTGAAAATGAACAGGTACGGAAATTATCTTTTACCGGCTCTACGGAAGTAGGAAGGGTTTTGTTACAGCAATGCGCGCCGACAATAAAAAAAGTGTCTATGGAATTAGGCGGTAATGCTCCTTTTATTGTTTTTGAAGATGCCGATATAGATGCGGCTGTGCAGGGAGCGGTGGCTTCCAAGTACCGCAATTCAGGTCAGACCTGTGTTTGCGTAAACCGTATACTTGCTCATGAAAAGATATATGATGAGTTCGTTAAAAAACTAACACGGGCTGTCAGCGTTATGAAAACGGGTAATGGTCTTGATAAAGAGACGCTGATCGGTCCGCTGATCAATGAAAAAGGACTGCAAAAAGTTAAAGAGCTGGTAGCGGATGCCGTTGAGAAAGGCGCTGTTGTGAAAACCGGCGGCAAAGCGTTGGGAGGTTTATTTTTCCAGCCAACCGTGCTATCGGAAGCTACATCGGATATGCGGTTGTCGAAAGAAGAAATATTCGGTCCGGTGGCGCCTGTATTCAGATTCAGTAATGAGCGCGAAGCTATTGCCATGGCCAATGATACCATTTATGGTCTTGCTGCCTATTTCTACAGTAATAATGTTGCGCGCTGCTGGAGAGTGGCAGAAGCGCTGGAATATGGAATGGTAGGCATTAATGAAGGATTGATCTCTACGGAAACGGCGCCGTTCGGAGGCGTAAAACAATCGGGATTAGGACGTGAAGGATCTAAATATGGCCTCGACGAATACCTCGAATTAAAGTATATGTGCTATGGTCATATCAGCGATAAGGAATAGAGCCGTCTTAAAAATTGATGAGCAGTTGCCGGGAATCTGCGGTAGAAAGGGGAACGCTGTTGGTGCGCTCGCCAAAATTTGACAGTGATATACCCAGCAGGCGGATACCCCTTTCAAGGGGAAGCAGGGCCGCTAAAAGATCCTTCGATGTTTGGGCGATTACTTCAAGCAAATGCTGCGGTTCGGTAAAAGACAAACTTCGGGTGATCAGTTTAAAATCGCCGTATTTAACTTTCAGGGTAATGGTGCGGCCCTTAAGTTCATGACGCGATAGCCGGTCAAAAACTGTCCTGGCAATCTTGTCGAGTTCTGCATGCAGGTGTTCTGTTTCCAGCAGGTCGAAAGCAAAAGTGTCTTCAGCGCCGAGCGATTTTGTTTCCCTGTGAGGCTGAACAGGTCGTTCATCAATTCCTCTTACGATGGTATAAAAGAAGCCGCCCATCTTACCAAATTTGCTGATAAGCTCGGGCGCCGTTAGTTTTTTAAGATCTCCTCCGGTATGAAGCCCCATGTTTTTCATTTTTGCCGCCGTTACTTTTCCTACGCCAAAAAATTTCTCTACCGGAAGCTGTTCCATAAACGTTTCTATGCGCGAAGGTCCGATAAAAGCCTGGCCATTGGGTTTGTTCATATCGGAAGCGATCTTAGCAACAAACTTATTAATGGAAATACCTGCCGATGCCGTTAGTTGTAATTCTTCAGCGATGGCTTTCCGGATCAGGGTAGCGATGTCTATGGCCGAACCAATGCCCTGTTTATCTTCTGTAACATCGAGATACGCTTCATCGAGAGAAAGCGGTTCTATAAGATCGGTATAACGACTGAAGATACTCCGGATATGCATGGAAGCCTGCTTGTAGGCATCGAAACGGGGTTTTACAAAAATGGCTGAAGGACAAAGCTGCAGCGCTTGTTTGGAAGACATGGCCGAGCGTATGCCAAATTTTCTTGCTTCATAGCTGGCTGTTGCCACCACGCCGCCTCTTCCTTCAGGCGAACCGCCAACTACAATGGGCTTTCCGCGATAATCTGGTTCATCTCGCTGTTCTACCGAAGCATAAAAAGCATCCATATCAATATGGATAATTTTTCGATATGGTATAGATGGCCTTTGATCCAATGCGCGCTATTTTCCTTAAGCTAAGTTCTTTAATATTCCTGTAAATAATTGATCCCTGCTAAAATAATTAGCGTTAATTTGCCGCATGTCATTATTTATCACTTCATTGAACTCGGGTAGTAATGGCAATTGCTATTATATCGGTAACCGGGAGGAAGGGGTGCTTGTAGATGTTGGCTTATCCTGCCGGGAAGTGGAAAAGCGAATGAATAGGTTAGGCCTTCCCGTTAGGAATATAAAGGCGATCTTTATTTCGCATGAGCATGCCGATCATATTTCAGGCCTTTCGGTAATGTCGAAGAAATACCAGTTGCCGGTATATATCACCGAAAAAACTTCCAGGAACTGTCCTGTACAGGTAGAGAAGAAACTGATTGTAGGCTTTCGTCCTTATACAACGGTGTATGTTGGGCAGCTTGGTATTACTGCCTTTCCTAAAAGTCATGACGCTTCCGATCCTCATAGTTTTATTATTAAGTATAATTCAGTTTGCGTGGGCATATTCACGGATATTGGCGTGGTATGCGATAACCTGGTGCATCATTTTAAGGAATGTAATGCCGCTTTTCTAGAAGCTAATTATGATGAGGCTAT
>JBDTVL010000521.1:0-2704 GCA_040007215.1 Flavitalea sp. | reverse complement strand
CCACCCTTGGTCTGAACCAGTTGAACAAAATGCAGATAAAATAAAAGATGATCTGCGCCTGGAGGAAACTGTGCGGAAAGCTTATAAAAAAGATCAGGCATCGGGCATATCCGAAGCCGGAGCCGGAGCCGGAGCGAAAGAGAATATATACAGGCCGGATGATCATGCTGCTGAAGAGCGAAAAATGGACGATAATAAGATTAACGCTGCCAGAAAAAAAGAGTATAGAGCGTATAAGAAATCGGTTTTGCCGCTTGCAGATGAAAAAACTTCCGTCCTGGCATTTCAACGCCCTGTCCGTGAAAAAAAGAATATAGGCAAACATGCTTATGCTGAAAATATTGGAGCAGCCATTACAGCAGAAAAGCAGATCATGCCTTTCATGCGTATCGCAAAAGTCACTGTGCCCGGCGATACTCGCATAAGCGCCGCCGGTTCAATAAGTATGAAGGATGTTGTTTTTCTTCAACTACAGTTACCTGAAACCGGACTTTCCGCAATAGATCTTTCAAAAAGGAAAAAGCCATTTCATTTTTCGATCATGCCTTTTTTCTCTCCGCAATTTAATTTTAACCGGATAGAGGATGATGATGATCATAGGGGAGGAAGCTCGGGCAGAAGGGAGAGCGAAGAAATTAAGAGAGATGAAAAACATCAGGCTTCCTCTTCCTGGGGTATTTTGGTTGAAGCCCCCCTGAAGAAAAACTGGAGCCTGCAAACCGGACTTACCTATACTATTAAAAATATTGATATAGAACCGAAGAAAATATTTGCCCAGCTGGATAATGATGGCGAGGTAAAATACTGTTTTAATCTTTCTTCAGGATATGCTTATCTGTCGCCAAAAACAACGGCGCAGCCGATTGTGGGCGATAGTATAACCGCCGCGGAAACCAGCAGCAATCTGCGTTACCTCAGTATACCGGTAACCCTTCAGTATACCTTATATAAAGGAAAATTCAGTATTATTCCATCCATTGGCGGCGGAATAAATTTTTTGGTCAGCCAGCGAATTAAAACAAACCTCTTATCGGGCTCATCGGAAGAGCGTCAGGATATATCGGATATCCAGGGGCTCAAAAAAATATATTATAATACCATTAGCGGTATTGCCATTCAATATCCCATCGGTAAATATGTTTCTTTAAATATTGCGCCCTCGGTTAATTTTGCTTTAGGTACCATTAACAGCGATGCAGCGGTGAAATCATACCCTAATTCCTTTAATATAGCTACGGGTATCAGGATTCAATTGTGATCCAAAAGGCAAACTGCCCATCTTCATTTTAAGACGCTGCGACAATATCAAATTCGTTTAGCTGCATATCTATATCCTCCCCGGTTAACCGGACTTTTTGTTATTTATACTGGATTATTCATATGCAGTTCTTTTTTTACCGATCTTACGGAAAGATTATTTCTGATACGGCATTCATCAAATGAAGATATACTATACCGAAACTTTTCATGAAGAAACCTTTCCTTTTTGTTTTTGCCATTATTCTTTCAGGATGCCATGACAATGGGTACAAACGTATCAGGAAATATATCGATACTATAAGAATCGTAGACTTATATGAGCATCAGCAAATCCCTCATGACTCGACGAATTTAAATATCTTAAATACGGCATATTCCCAAGAGATATTTTGTCTTCGGAAGATACTTCCATGGATGCCTGGCGCAACGGAAAATTCCATGTGGATACATTCTGGGAACAGACCGGTAAATATTACAATTATTCACGCGCTAAAAGTTGCCATAATGAGTTAATGAATAACCTGAGAATATTATATGGTTATGATAAGCCTTACCTGGTTAAAGAAGTTGTTCAGGGACTGTATGACAAAATGTATTATAATTTTTTCAGGAACTATGATCAATGGTTTGACGAGGTTTTTCATAAAGCCAATTTTGCCGTCATGCTTCAGTATCCTTACTATAACCGATGACCTGGCTTTCGATATTGCCCGAAGCATTTTTCATGATAATGCCATTGAACTTTTCAAGCTTAGGTTGAATAATTGATCTGACCCCATATCATATTTTAATTTAGAATAATTTATTCGCATGAAAAAAATTGCCTTGTTATTGATCTGTTCGGTTGCTGGTTTCCTTGTTTTTGCCCAGGATGAACAGCAGGAGCTTAAGGAGTGGCAGGAAATGCACAATGCTAAAGCAAATCTTTTTAAAGAGTACAATGATCTGAAATTCGGCATGTTCATTCATTGGGGCGTTTATTCTCAATTGGGCGGCATATGGAATGGGGAAAGGATCGTTCCGGAAACGCATGGCGATCAGGCTACTATTGGCGAATGGATCATGGCCAGCGCTAAAATATCGCGTAAGGATTACCGGGAGGCAGCCGAAACTTTCAACCCGGTTGGATTCAACGCCGAAGAATGGGTGAAAGTGGCGAAGGATGCCGGCATGCGGTATATTGTAGCAATGCCCAAACATCACGATGGTTTTGCCATGTATCATTCCAAAGTTTCTGATTATAATATTTATGATCTCACGCCTTTCAAGCGCGACCCGATGGAAGAGCTGTATAATGCGTGTAAGAAATTCGAGATCAGGTTTGGTATTTATTACTCGCATTCGATCGACTGGATGGATGGGGGAGATGCGGGCGTGGCGCAGGCAAAGGCCTTAAATCCGGCGCATAGTGATTATATCGGCGCCAATACCTGGGATCCTTCTC
>JBDTVL010000520.1:0-2720 GCA_040007215.1 Flavitalea sp. | reverse complement strand
GAACGGCCGCCATCCGGGCGTCATTGAAAGAATCTATATTACAGCAGCCTGTTTCTTTTTTGCTGGTTCCGCCTCCGCTGGTGGCATAATCCCAGGTTTTCATGGTAATGCCAATCACCTCATATCCTTCGTCATTCAGCATAAGGGCGGTTACGGTACTATCAATACCGCCGCTCATGGCTACCAATACTTTTCCTTTGCGGCTCATACCGGCAAAGATACCTCAATGCAACAATTCAGCAAGGCTAAGATTAGGCCTTTAGCTCCTTTTAAGACCGCCAAAACGAAGGCCAAAATGGATATCGGCCTGTTTAGACTCGCTCATCAGGGCGGTCAGCACGCTTCCGGACCCTATAAAAACGGGGCCAAAACGGAGGGAAATACCGGCATTTAATTTGGTCAGTTCATTATATTGCACCGGCAGGTAAAATCCAAAAATGCGGCTCTCATACCTGGGGGTAAGGGCTACGCCGGAATACGACTGGCTGTTATATCCTTTTGTTTTATCGGCATTGATAGCGATCTGGCTGGCCAGGCTGAGGAAAAACCCGCCATGAATATTGTAATCGGCTTCCAGTTGAAGGGTAGTGGGCAGCGATACTGAGTAACTTCCATCGGAAGCGCCGACAGGGGTAAAATACTGCGGGCGCGAACTGAAAAATTCATTATAATTATCCAGTCCTTCATCTGCCAGTTGTGACAGGTAAAGACGTTCGCCATTATTGATGTCTATATCATAAGCGCCGCTTCTTGCAGCGTCTTTTTTATATTTTATCTTTCCGATATCGAGTATGGAAAGGCCCAGTTTAAATTTGTAATCAGAAGGATTACGGCAGCTCTTTTTATCGGGATCGGGATTTTTATCTATGCAATCGGGGCGGAATTCATATACAAAACCGATATCGCTACCGAAACCTGAGCTTTTCATTTTAGTAAGATCTGAAGCTGAGAAATCGTCTATGTTGATACCTCCGAACCCTACGCCAATTCTGCCGCTGGTGTTGGAAAGATAAGCATCCTGCTGAAGGAGGTCTTTATCGATCGTTCCGTTAAAATGATCAATATTAATATATCCATTGCCTGCTCCGGCAAGATATTTAAGGGTGATACCGGCCTTTAAAAAATGAGGTCCGTCGCCAACGATGACCCTGGCTACACTGACGCCATATTCAGACCAAGCGTTGACGGCAACGCGCATATTCTGAGAAGAAGCAAGCGTATAGGGAAGTTCCGGATCGTTGTTGAAATCGCTGGAGATCTTATCGGCCAGTTTGCCATCACAATCGGTCACATTAGCAAAGGCCCTTGCCCTGGTGGTAATGGCAATAGATGTTTTGTCGTTAATATTAAACATAAAAGAAGGGCCATGAATGTCCAGGCTCAGCATGCCGCTGGAAGGCCCTGCATTTTTTCCGAAGATCTGGTTCCGGAGACTATCGCCCTGGAAAGACTGCGACAGGTTTTTCAGCTTAAAAGAAGCCTGGTTATTGCCAATGAGCGAATTAAAAGAGATCAGGTTAATATCAAAATTATACCGGCTGTCTGCAATATTTGCCGGATTATAGAATACCCCGTTAACGCCGGTATAATTTCCGGTACGGTAACCGGGAAAATCCTGGGCTGAGGCGGCGGCGATCATCATTAATAGGATAGGGATAAGGGCGAACTTTTTCATGATGCTTAAACGCGTCATCTGTTTAAATAATTGTATTTAAACCTGTTCATATCTGTTTTTATGAACATATTTTGGGGAAAAATAGGATATAAATTAGTGATATCACCGGGGTTAGGGCATAGCAAAAGGACTAATTTGCAGGTTCACTATTTTTAAAATTTACAGCTATGATAAAAATGCAGGTAATCGGTAATCTGGGAAAGGATTGCCTCACCAACACCGTTAATGGTAAAAGCGTAATCAATTTCAATGTGGCGCATACGGAAAAATTCAGGGACAGCCAGGGCGTTCAGAAAGATAAAACCATCTGGGTAGAATGCGCCTACTGGACCGATCGTACTGCCGTTGCCGCTTACCTTAAAAAAGGAACGCAGGTATATGTTGAGGGAACGCCTGATGTAAGAACTTATCCAAAGCAGGACGGCACTACGGGCGTATCGCTGTCTTTGAGAGTATTCAGCGTTCAATTGCTTGGCGGCAGGTCTAATGAAGTGGGCGGCGGTTCTTCCGACAGCTATTTGCAGCCGGCATCTTCCAATTCGCATGTGTCTGCAGGTAATGATATGAGCGAACCAGTAGATGATCTTCCCTTTTAGTCTGCATGATAAATAATCAGCGGGGGTTTCACGCACGATAAAGCGGGCCAAGCGGCAGATAAAAGCAGTTGAAAAGTTCCTGAACAGTTCTTAATTGTTTGTTCACTGCTTTTATTTGCCGCTTTTTGATGCCTGTTGTTTCCTGCGCGAAACCCTTTATATTTTCATAGATCATCCCTATGCCAGAGCAGACATATACTTACCAGCGTTTATTGGTATTTACCGAGTCTATATTTATCCGTATAGGCTGTAGTGAAACCGATGCGCAACTGGCGGCAAAAGTTTTACTGAGCGCAGATCTGCGGGGAATCGATTCGCACGGGATAGCGAGACTGAATGGTTATGTTCGGTTATGGGAGGCTGATAGAGTAAATGCGAGCCCGGTTGTCAGGGTCATTCACGAAACGCCTTCCACCGCCGTTGTGGATGGCGATGCCGGCCTGGGCCTG
>JBDTVL010000519.1:0-2721 GCA_040007215.1 Flavitalea sp. | reverse complement strand
GGAAACCTTCTGCTAGCATTACCCCTCCCGAAATTTCATGGATCAATAACCAGTTAATTTTTGATGATGAGCCCTTCGGGTCTATTGCTCCGAGAATGGAAAGCTGGTTCCATATCACGATTCATTTTAATGATGAAGACTTGAAGAAGAAGAGATTCTCGGGCGTGATCGAAAAAGAAACAATTAAAGAAACGCTTGAAGCCATGCAGCTTTCATTTCATTTTAAATATCAGATAAATGGAAAGGAGCTATGGGTAGGCAATAAATAATTTCTAACTAAATCTCCATATCATGTAATAGTAATCAAATACAACAAAGGGAAATGCTGGTAACATTTCCCTCCGGAAATCGGGAATCGGCATTATTAGAGGCCGCTTCCTTTTTATCTAACTTTTCATCTCAAATTTATGGAAAAAAGACGAGCCGTGAACCGGCGGGCTATTTTCAGGTTCTTGTTAATAATGAAATTATCATTTTTTTTAGTCCTTGTTTTCAGTACACAGGCGTACTCTTTTGGCTATGCTCAGGGAAAGATCAATCTTTCGCTGAAAAATGTAGAAATAAAGAGGGCCATCACGGCTATTCAACGGATCAGCCCTTACAGGTTCATCTATAATGATGATATCCTTCCGAGGGATAAAAGAGTTTCTATATCTGCCCGCGAAGCTACTATTCAGCAGGTATTGAACGATCTGTTTCTCACCACGCCTCTCACGTACAAGATCATGAATGATAAGCTGATCGTCATTTCTGCAAAAGAAGAGGCGCCTGCTTTCGCTATTGCAGGAACCATATTGCTCCGCGACCAGAATGGAGCGGTGGTCACCAGTTCGGGTATTGTGATCAGGGAATCCGGAACGGCTAATACCACCGTAACGAATGATCAGGGAAAGTTTGCTCTCAATGTTGCAGATGGAACTTCATCGCTTGAAATTTCACACGTCGGTTACCGGTCTTTAACGATAGCTATAAACGGACGCACTACTATCGATATCACTTTATATGCTGCGGTAGAACAACTTAGCGATGTAGTGGTTACCGCACTGGGTATTACACGCCAGCGAAAATCGCTTACTTATGCCACGCAAACTTTAAAAGGATCTGACCTCAGCGATTCCAGGCAGGTGAACCTGACCAGCGCCATGTCGGGAAAAGTAGCGGGACTTACCATTAATAAAACCAATTCAGGACCTGGCGGATCTAATCGAATAACGTTTAGAGGTAACCGATCTATTGGAGGAACTAACCAGCCACTTATCATTGTTGACGGCGTTAGGATCGATAATGATTCAAAAGCATTTGCCGATGTAGCCCTTTTTGGGGGACGTGATAATGGCGACGGGATCTCCAATATCAATCCTGACGATGTAGAAACGATGACAGTTCTTACCGGCGTTTCAGCGGCAGCTTTATATGGCTCCGATGCCGCCAATGGCGCCATCGTTATCACCACTAAAACAGGGCGTAGCGGTAAAGGGATCGGCGTACAGTTCTCCAATTCTGCAACTTTGGAAAAACCAATGATCTTTCCAAAGATGCAGCAGATCTATGGTCAAGGCGATGCAGGACTCTATGACAACAAAAGTGAAAATAGCTGGGGCGCTAAGATGGATGGGCAGCAGGTTACCGATTGGACTGGCAAAACACAGGCATTTTCGCCGCAGCCCAATAATGCAAAAGATTTTTTCCAGACAGGATCGGAATTGGTCAACTCGCTGGCCCTCTCTGCAGGATCTGAAAAATCAAAAACTTATTTTTCCTATACCAATACCTTGAGTAAGGGCATCATTCCGAATAATAATTTCAAACGGAATAATTTCAACCTGCGTCAAACGATGCTGCTCACTGATAAATTAACGGTTGACCTGAAAGCAAATTATATTATTGAAGATATTCTGAACAGGCCCATTTCTGGGGCCGGCAATCGCGCCGTTTCCACTATATATGCCATGCCGCGCAGCCTGCGTTTAAACGATATCCAGGATTTTGAAACCCTCAATCCCGATGGATCGCTAACGCAGAATTACTGGGCTGCCGAAAAGAAACCCGATTTTCAGAATCCTTATTGGACTGTAAATCGTAATCTCTATGAAAGAAAAAGGAACCGTATCATAGGACTTGCCTCCATTAAGTACCAGTTCACCCCCGCGCTGAGTTTGCAGGCAAGAACAAGTATTGATTACTATGCCGATAACAGCGAAGAAAAAGATTATAATGATAGTTACTGGCTCAGTGATTATGTAGGACAGGGTAACTATGTTTTGAGCAAGGAATCGAATAAACAGTTCAATAATGATGTACTGCTTAATTATTCCGAAAGTCTTTCCTCCAATTTTCATCTTAACCTGAACCTGGGAGCAAGTATCGAAAAATTTAATTTTGAACGTACCACGCTTAATAACCAGGGATTAAATGTGCCCAATCTTTTTTCAACAAGTAACGCCATTGCTTTATCGCCGGAGGTATTTCCTTACCTGCCTTTTTTCCCTCTTGCAAGAACAGAAAAGCAATCTGTATACGGGTCTGCTCAGTTAGCCTTTAAAAATTATCTTTTCCTTGATCTCACTGGCCGGAATGACTGGACCTCTACGCTTCCGGCTAACAGCCGTTCTTATTTCTTTCCTTCCGCCGGCTTGAGCGCACTGATCAGTGATATGGTAAAGCTTCCTGATTTTATATCTTTTCTGAAGGTTCGTACTTCTTATGCCTTTGTCGGCAATG
>JBDTVL010000518.1:0-2733 GCA_040007215.1 Flavitalea sp. | reverse complement strand
GTGAAGGAGGCGCTGCTGAGCGCGATCTGGTGTGCAGCCTGCGCTACGGCGCTGATGGTTCCTATTAATATACCCGAAATAGCAAAAGCCCCGGCTTCAATACCTAACTGCATACTGCTGGGTAAGCCTATATATATCAGTTCCCGCAACGTTTTCCGCTTTAATACCCACTGCGACCTTCTAACGGCTATGTATCTTCGGAAGGTGTTATGCCTGAATATAATGATGGCCAGCACAATGAACATAATGATACGGGTGATCAGCGTAGCCCATCCCGCGCCCGCCAGTTCGAGCCTTGGAAATCCCCAGTTGCCATAGATCAGCAGCCAGTTCAAAAATATGTTCACGGGCATGGAGGCAAGCGAAAGTATCATAGCCGTTCTGGTAAATTCAAGTCCATCCGTGAATTGTTTCAGCGTCATGAATAGCAGCATAGGAATAATGGAAATGGATAGCAATTTCATAAAGGGAACGGAAAGCCTTGCCACTTCAGCATCCTGTCCCAGATGAAAAAGTAGTCCCGTTCCGAAAGCTAAAGCCAGGGAAATAATTACGGCGGTTACCGAACATAATATAAAACCATTGTATAAATAATGCGACACCTGCGAGGAATCGCGGCGACCATGCGCCATAGATACCATCTGCGAAACGGAGATGGTCATGCCTATGCCAAATACAAAAGGAATATTGGTAGCTGCCAGTACCAGCGATGCAGCGGCAAGTTGTTTATAACTGATCGTGCCTACCATAGCGGTGTCGATGATGTGGAGTGTCATCTGGGCAATTTCGCCGATAATGATGGGTAAGGCGAGCCTGATCGTTTTATAAGCTTCTGTGCGCATAATCGTTCCTGTTCCTACAGGCCTGCAAAGGTAGGAAAGATATATCCGGTAAGAAAACGGCTTATTTTGCCGATGCCCAGAAAATAGCATTTCTGAAAAGCAAGGTGAAAGAGGAGTTGTTGAATAACCCAGGATGATGTCCCATAAATATATAAATATTACGCGCTTTCATTTTTTCATTGCTCCATACAACAGGATGATCGCCCATTTTTTTATCTGTTACCGGCTGGTAAGTTGATTCATCAACGCTGGCCAGTACATGAACATTCTTCCTTGGGCTTTTATCGTATACATACCATTCGTCTTTTTCCACTATAAATGACGCTGGCATATTTTTCATTACGGGGTGACTGCTCGCTTCCACATTTACTTTGCCGCTCGCAAAACCCGGAATATAATCGCGAAATCTTATTCCGCCCATAAAATCAGAGAACCAGGGCCAGATCGGGTAGCCATCAAATTCACCCAGGAGAGTGGCATGATGAAAACCTATCCATCCGCCTTTTCCCTGTTCAATATATTTTATGAATGCCGCTTTAGCGGTATCATTCCACATATAAGGAGGATAGTTTAGCTGAATAAAAAGCTGGTACTGCGAAAGAAAACGATCATTTATTTTTTCGGTATTCTCTATATAATCTATAGTGAATGAGCTGTCCGCAGCCAGTTGTTTAAGCCAGATCCTGGCGGCATCTACAAAAGGCTGGTGAATGCCACCAGATTCGGTCATAACCACCGCTCTGAACCTTGGCTTCTGGCCATATGCTGACGGGATAAGTAATGACAGGATAATAACGCTGATGAATAAACGCATGTGAAGCTCTTTTTGGCGGAGACTTACCCCGCCAGGTGAGATTAATAGAATAATTTAAATTACGTAATGTTACGAGAAAACCCGCTTACTGTAATGCAGCTGGATTGATCAGGTCGCTGTAATGAGGGGAGCGTTCAAATATCCCCCCGCTGCGGTTGTAGAAGTCTTTGTTAAGATTGAATGCTCCATTTTTTACCTGGGTCCAGGAAACTTCTGCGGCAGGATGATAGGATATCATATTTTTCCAGTTCTGGTAATTCATGTCGCCATTGGTTTCCATCATACCCATACCCAGGCCAGGAAATGGCGCCACTCTCGAGGCCAGGTTCTTGTTCCAGTCTATCAGTATAGGGTTCACCGTTAGATCGGCGCAGATGCAGGGTATATTTCTTTCATGAGCCAGCATGGCTATTTTTATAGACTTGCTGAGGGTTTTGGCAATTCCTTTCAGCACCATTAAACTATATCCCTGGTCCAGCCGGCGCAATGCATCAGATGCTTCGCGAACGCTTTCATCGGCGCCGATCCGAACGCCGGTATCGCCAACATATTCTTCATTATCCTCATGCAGCGGCTCTTCAATAAAAAGCACCTGGTTTAATGCGCCGATCTTTTTGGCATGATCTACATAACGCTGTAAAATTGCCTTAGTTTCATAGCGGCCATTGGCATCCATAGTGTACAAGAGCTTACCATCTGACGTATTCGGCGTACGTTTATTCTTCAGGAAGTTATGCACCTGGGTAAGCCTGTCCATATCTTTCTGTATCATTTCTTCCTGCGTTCCCGGCTGTCCAGTTTTTATTTTGATCAGGAAATAGCCGCGCTCAACCGCCAGCCCGATATCTTCCAGCGGCATCCCATATGAGACCTGGAACATCACCGCAACTTTTTCATTATGATAGGAGATTCCTTTTTTGAAAGCTTCGGGTATCATACTGTCGAAGGTGTTGAATCGATTTTCCGCTGCATACAGCATCCATGCCGCATTGTCAACGCTGATTAAAGCGTTGAGCAGGAAATTGGGATTCAGGTCTTTTTTCCCTGTCATCTTAATCGCTTCCGCCATAAGCTCGG
>JBDTVL010000517.1:0-2747 GCA_040007215.1 Flavitalea sp. | reverse complement strand
ACGCGGGCTGGGCGGCGGCGCATCCCATAGCAGTACGCCCGTGTAGGCCAGCGAAGCGGTTGGAAATTGCCTGGGTATTGGCGTCCATGAACTCTTTTCGGTAGCCTTGAGGTCCAATCGGGCAAAGTTGATTCCCCAACGGTCGGAGCCTCTTTTGTAACGTATACTTTTGAATGGGATGGCTGCTTCGAATACCCACTTTTCTTTGGTGTTCCTGACTACGGAAATCCATTTCTGGTCCCAGTTCAGATCGTATTTAAAGCCTTCGTAGATATTGCAGTCCCACTGGGCGCCGGCGGCATTTGCGCCAAATGAAAATCCATTGGTAGCATCTTCAAAGGGATCAAGGAATAGCAGGAAATTATCATTTTTTACATAGGAGAAATCACGCCTGAGGGATTCTACGACATATGATCCGGGAACCAGGTTGAAACACTCTGCGAGTATATACAGGTTCTCCTCATCGTAGGTCATTCTAACGGCTGTCTTTACCCTGGCTTTACTGGTATCCATGGGCAGCATCATATTGAAGTTGTCGGCAAACTGGGCGTCTTTCCAGCCCTCATCGTTCGTTTCGCCATCGATGTATACCGGCGACATTGTTCTTTTGATATGGAGCTGATAACTTTCGTTTTTTTTCTGCGCATGCACAGGCTGGCTCATAAAAAAAAGCAGAAAAATAAACGAAGCAGCAATTTTCATACTCGCTAAAAGAGACGCGGCCCTTCAGATTTTGGTGGAAATAAAACGATCGACTGAAGATAAGCAGCCATTATCAATATGTTTAAATAGATGTCTGGAGTGGTGCATCAGGTTGAGCGGGATTCCTTTAAAGCCTGGTCACTTCTCTTATTCACCGCCAGGAATCAGATCATACATTCCTGAAGGCGGTTCTTAATGGCGGTGGCCGTTTGTGCCACATCGTAGATGGATTTATCGCTCAGGTGAATCTTGGCATTTTGTCCGTTGGGCACCACCTTGACCACCTGCAATGGGTTGATATAAATGGAGGTTCCCGGCTCATCTCCCGCTATCTGATAAAAGGTTATGTTCATTAGGTGAATTTACAATAAAACTACCTCATTTCGTTCCGGATCGGCATCCGTAACTCAAACAGGCATTTTGAACATGGAAAGAATCTAAATACCATGCACACGCTAATTCTTCCGGATGACCAGAACTGCTAAAATCCAAACGATGCCAGGGACGTTTCCTGATAGCGAGATTGCTCCGGATAGCGGACCGTATCATTTATATTTTGAGATTAAGATGGAGTAATAATTTTTCTTGAAATACTTTGAAATACAAAGTGTTTTTATTTAACCTTGGATTACAAAGCACTTTTTCTGTTTACAAAAACTCTATATTAGTTATGCAGAACGTTTAGAATAAATCCACCATAAAAGACCTGGTCTTACGACAATTAATATACAGTTATGAATAGTATTGAAGAACTATACTACGAGGCAAAAGCTGACAAATGGTTTAAACAATTTGCTGTTTTTTGTCGCATCGCTCTGGCAGCGGGCTTTATCCCATCAGGTTATATTAAAATCATGGGCGAACGATTCACCGGCCTGTCCTCCAATAACCCTTTAGGGCATTACTTCGATGCCTTACAGCTAACAGGATATTACTATTCCTTTATTGGAATTGCTCAAATCATTACAGCTATATTATTACTTATTCCGAGAACTTCTCTTCTTGGCGCACTTATGTATTTTCCCATCATCGTCAATATTTGTGCGCTGACTTATGCTACTCGTTTTGCAGGTACCCGGATCGTCAAGATAATGGTATTGGCAAACCTGTTTTTATTAATTTGGGATTATAACCGTTTAAAACACATTTTGCCATTCCAGCAGCCCAAAACAAATGCTCATGTGTTAAAAAAGTCTATGGTAAGCGGCTTCGGATCATATTTTTTGGAGGTTCCATCGCCGTCTTAGGCTTTATCATCATTGGTACTTCCTATTTATACGAGATCGGACCAGGCAACTCTGAAGCTGAGTGCAGAAATCAATGTGCGTCCAGCAAAAACCCTGCGGCTTGCCAAATTTTCTGCGACTGCATTTATAGTCAGGGTAAACCACTGGATAGTTGTCTGGCAACTTTTAAAAGGGCGAAAGATATTCGCAGATCTGATGTGAAGTAGCTCAAGCCGAAAGCAAAGATGAGTAATAATGCAAAGCTTATTGTTTATTCTAAAGCCGGGCGTTATTCGCCTACTGTAACCGAAGCTGATTAGCAATATATTGTTGATTGTTCCTGAATCAGCAGCTATTGCTAATGCAATGTTCGAGATAGATACCCTGTCGATTCTGGTTCCATTGTAAATATTTTTGAAGGGTTTGATGTTGGCATCTTCAACCATTTCTGGTATTGCCTGTTCATCCATTCCACGCTGATCCAAATTGGCTACATGCCGGGCGACATCATTGCCAAAAACAAATGAAGTCCACTCTAATACATTCACATTACCATAGTGTTAATTCCATTTTTCATTTATGGTTTTATATGCATGATATCTGACTTTTTACCATGAATGCCTATATTTTTGAAAAATTGGCGAGCCAGACCAGCCAATATTTAAAGAAAATACAGAATAGGGGAATTTCTCGTTTAAAATGGTATATTTGAGAAATTATCACAAATTTGTATTTATGATACTCGATTTTAGTGTTGGGAACTTCCGATCTATTAGGGACATTGAATCATTGAGTATGATTGCTGCGCCCATCGTTTCA
>JBDTVL010000516.1:0-2750 GCA_040007215.1 Flavitalea sp. | reverse complement strand
GAATTAACCCGATGAAGCATCAATGGAAATCTTTAATGCTGGTAGCCTATGTGTTTTTATTTACAGGCTCTATTATCTGCATGAACGACGTGCTGCTTCCCTCGCTGAAAGAGCTTTTTCATTTATCGTATACGCAGGCCACGCTTATTCAGCAATCCTTTTATCTTGTGTACCTGATCTTCCCTATTCCCATCGCGTATTATATTTCAAAATATGGCTATAAAACAGGATTGATCACCGCGCTGGTTATTTGCAGCATCGGCTGTATGCTTTTCATTCCGGCTTATTATGTCTCTTCTTATAACATTACGCTTATTGCCATCTTCGTTACCTCTATCGGCGTTACGCTGATCAATGTGGCGGCAAATCCTTTAGCCGCCTTACTCGGCGACCCTTCGGGTTCGCATGTACGCGTTAATTTTGTGCAGGTTTTCAGCAGGATCGGTTATTCCTTTACGCCTATCATCGGCACGCGGCTGATCTATGGAAGCGATAATGTCATTTCCTTTCATCTTCCTTACCTGATCCTGGGTATAGGAACATTACTGATGGCGGTGGGTATTATATTTTCTGCGCTTCCATCGCTGCGGCCCGAAGCTATGAAAGGGTTTTCTTTTATTTCCATAGTAAAAGAATCCCGGCAGTATCCGCAGTTATTCTGGGGAGCCATCATCATGTTCTTCTATGTAGGGGGCGAAGCCTGCACAGCGGCCTTTTTTATTAATTATCTCCGTGATAATACTATTGCCGGCTTTTCAGCCGATGAAGCGGCAAGGTTCCTGACCTATTATTATGTAGCGGCAACGATAGTTTCTCTGGTGGGAATTTATCTCCTGCAATTTGTATCACCGGGAAGGCTGGTAGCTATTTTCGGAACGGGAATGGTTATTCTGTATCTGCTGCTGGCGCTCACCACCTCTTCCTGGAATCCTTATTACCTGGTTGGGCTTGGTGTTTTCATTTCTATCATTTTCCCTTCTATATTCAGCCTGGGCATAGAAGGAGCTGGAAATTTTACGGAGAAAGGTTCTGCCCTGATCAATATCGCTATCGTTGGCGGCGCTGTTTTTCCTCCATTACAGGGTCTGATGGCCGATGCCCGTGGCGTTCAGGTTTCTTACCTGGTTCCCGCTTTATGCTTTGTTTTAATTGTCATCTACGGCCTTTTCTGCGACCGCCGTTCGCTGGCGCTTAAAAGATCGATTAACCCCTAATAATCAAATTTTAAAATAACAGGAATTCCTCCGCCATTCAAAACAGGCTCTAAGGAAAAGGCGAAAGAGCCTGCATGCCAGGTCTGTTTTCATTCATTTTACCGAGACTTCCAGGCGCTATGCGACATAGGACATACCTAACTGGCGATACTGGTGAAGGGCGAAGCTTCGCATTCACCCCATCCTTCCAATCCACCGGCGCGGATCCTTACCAGCAATGAATCCTGGCTGCCATCGCCGATATCCAGCACTTCCGGCATGCTCAAATAAAAAAAATCAACCGCTTCTATCTTCATTAAAAAATCTTTTAAAAAGTAATGGTGAGCCCCCCATCAACCGTAATCACCTGCCCGGTGATATAAGAGGCATCTTTACCGGCAAGGAAAAAAGCTACGCCCGCAATCTCTTCCGGCTCTGCCGCTCTCTGCAGAGGAAGGTGATGGCCGGAAACATAATTGTCCTTGAACCATTGGCTGTCCATTTCGTTCATGCCATCTACTTCCGACATCGCCGTATTCACAAATCCGGGCGCAATGGCGTTCACCAGTATATTCCTGGCCGCGAGTTCTACCGCCAGCGCCCGGCAATACTGGTTGATAGCTGATTTGGACATTGAATAACTACTGGCAAATTTTTCCGCCCTGGTTCCGTGAATGGAGGTGATATGGATGATCCGCCCTCCATCCGGCATGAACTGAGCAGCAAGCCTCGACATCATCAGGCAGCCATTGAGCATGGTATCAAAGATCACACGCCAGCGTGAAAGATCAGCATCAAGCGTATCCGAGTGACCGGACAAACCCGCTGAGCTGACCAGCACATCTACAGCGCCCCAATTACCGGCAATGATCTTTTCTCCCTCAGTAATCGTGCGATCATCGGAATAACTTCCGGCCAATGCCAGGTGCCGTCCTACCGGAAGACCAGCTAAAAGCATATCAAGCTTACTGGCATCCAGGTCATTAGCGCAAACATCATAACCCTCCGCGGCAAACCTGTTCGCGGTAGCTCTCCCGATTCCTGAAGCGACGCCGGTGATCAATATTTTTCTTCTGTTAGTAGGAATAATTGTTTTTTTCTCCTGCAAAGATGCGTACGCTGGCGGTAATTTCCTTACCGGGTTCAAGTATACTGCATTGATAGTTTACCGCCGAGCGAAGGGGACACGGCACAAAGTAGCTGATCATTTTCTGCGGTAATGATTTCCACGCCTTCGGTAAGTCAGGGGCATTATTTTTCCAGGGTGATCTGGCCAGTTCCCTTAGTGACTGTTTTCTGGGTGATGCCGCTACTGGTCTGCTGTTCTGTTTTATTGATCAAGGTAGACAGCGTAAGGCGGTTGCCATCGATTTTGTAAAGGTATCCTGAAGGCTGCGACTGGGCGCCGGGCGTGGGTGAAGGGCTGATAAACCCGCCATTGGGAAAATACAGCGAATCTGAGTCTACCAGTGTATAAGGGCTGCTTCCGCTGCCCGTGGGAACCGAGGTGACGACCCGCGTCGACCGCTCGTCGGTCACGGTCTCGGTCGCCGACTG
>JBDTVL010000515.1:0-2754 GCA_040007215.1 Flavitalea sp. | reverse complement strand
CTGAACGCGGTTGTTTACTTTATCGTAAATGTATGTCAGCTTCGTAAACAGCGAAAGTTTTGATGTGATATTATTAGTGATCTTAAAATCGAGGTTATGCCTGATCAGGTCATTATTCGGCATAATACCCTGCGCCAGCGCGTTAGAGTAAGAGAAATAAGACTGCATTTTTTCATTCCCGCCCTGTACGCTTACGGTGTTGTTAAGCGTTTTTGCATTCCTGAAATAATCCTTGAACCTGTTTTTCTGGCCTTCCATCTTTACACTGTGTCCATTCCACAATTCAACAGTCTGGCCGGTGATCTTAGGTCCCCAGCTGGTTTCAGAACCACTGGAACTTGCCTTGTATTCGCCTCCTACTCCCTGGCCATATTCAAATTGCAATTCCGGTAATACAGCAGCCTGATCAATGGTCAGGCCTGTAGTATAATTAACCAGTGTCTGCCCCGATTTCCCTTTTTTGGTAGCTATGATGATAGCGCCATTCTGACCCTGGCTGCCATACAGTGCAGCGGCAGAAGCCCCTTTGAGTACAGTCATGCTCTCGATATCATCCGAACTCAGCATGCCGATATTTCCGCTTAATGGAACACCGTCAATGACGTAAAGCGGTTCATTACTGTTGGTAATAGAACGGTTACCCCTGATCAGCACTTTAGAATCGCCTCCGGGACCTGTCGCATCCTTTGTTATAGTAACGCCGGCAACTTTTCCCTGGAGGGTATTGATCACGTTGGTTTCTTTGGCTTTATTCAGTTTGTCGCCTTTTATTTCCTGCGCGGAATAAGTTAAAGATTTTACCGATTTGGTAATACCCAGCGCCGTAACGATAACTGCGTTTAAGGATTTGTCTTCATCCGCCAGTTTAATTTCAATGCTCGACTGCGAACCCACTTTTACTTCCTGGGTAACAAAACCCACTGAGCTGATCACCAACGTTTGGTTGGCCGAAACATCCAGTGAGAACCTTCCGTTATTATCGGTAGCGGTTCCCCTGCTGGTTCCCTTCACCAAAATATTGGCGCCTGCCAGCGGTTTGCCGTCAGGCCCTATTACAATCCCTGTAATAGGTGGCGCTGGAGGCGTAGCATTTTCTGAAAGAGTGATAACCGACGATTCCTGTACGGCTTTCTTCCTGATAAAAATGGTCTGACTCTCGATGTAAAAATCGAATGGCTGATTTTTCAGCGCAGCCACCAGGAACTCATTTAAAGGCATGTTTCTGGCCCGGATAGATACCGGCCGGGATCCTGAAAGCAGGTCCTTGTCGTAAAATACCGAATACCGGGTTTGCTTTTTCACTGCATCGAACACCTGCTGTACAGGCAGATCTCTGCCTGAGAGGGATACGGTTTGCGATACCGCATTTGCAGCTACGTGCAGACTCAGGGCTAACAAAAAGATTCCTGTGAGATGCATAACCATCAGCGTTTTGGTGATGTTACGGCGCGCCCCGCGGGCCGACCGGTAACAAACAGGAGCATTTTCCATAACTTTGTGTAGGTTTGGTTTGATGAACAATAAGCAGTCTTTCCGAGACTTTTATTTTAAAGATTCAAGCCAGATAATCCGCCGGAAGCGTTTCGACCCGCTTCCGGTTTTTCTTTGGATGAACCTATATTTTAACCGTTAAGCGTCTTCCCGTCAGCTGGAAATGAACGCCTGAATTTTCGAGCCCTTTTAATACCTGGTCCAGCGACAGGTTGCGACCCATCTCTCCACCATATTCTTTTTTCGGCACACCCTGCGGATAAGCTACTTCAAGATTGTACCAGCGCGCCAACTGACGCATTACCTGCATCAGGGTCTGATCATTAAAATTGAATACCCCGTTTTTCCAGGCCACATCACGATCCACATCCGTAGCGCTGATCTTTCCATTCATATAGGCCTGCCCAGGTTCAAGAATCTCTTTATTAATCTTCACAGATCCTTCCAGTAAACTGGTTTTGATCTGTCCCTCATCAGTATACGCATTGATATTAAAATGCGTTCCCAGCACTTCTACTTGCTGTTCGCCTGCTGTAACGATGAATGGTTTGGTTTTATCTTTCGCAACCTCGAAATATACTTCTCCGGTAATTTTTACTTTTCTGTCATTGCCTGCGAAAGCGGTGGGATAAGTGATGGATGACTCTGCATTGAGCCATATATTAGAACCATCGGGAAGGGTGAGCTGGTATTGTCCCCCTCTCGGAGTAGACATGGTGTTATAGGATATTTTATTACTTCCTTCAGCATTATTATTATCCAGCGCTTCATATTGTAATTGCCCGTTGGCCAGCTTCAATACCTGCGTATGACCCTGCTGCGCAATCTTTCCGTTGGCGGCATTATCCAGTACGATGGTAGTGCCATCTCCTAAGGTCAGCATAGCTTTCTGTCCGCCTGGAAGTATATCCTTTGCTTTGACAGGCACATTCTGAGCGATGGCCGGATACTGGTTTTTTCTTTGTACATTAAATATATACAGGGCTGCGCCGGCCAGTAATACAACCGCTGCCGCATACCTGAAAAATCTGCTGCGTATAAAATGAATACGGCTTATGGGAGCCATAGTGGGTAGGGAATGATTCTCTTCTTCCGCAATCCTGGCTTTTATGCTGGCCAGGGCTTCGCTGGCCCGGCGATGATCCGATAGTCCATGCAGCGCCTTATTAACCAGCAGCATTTCCATCTTCCTGAGCCATTCCTCTTCATGTTCCTCCTGGCCAAGCACCTGCTGCGACTCCAACCCCGTGACCAGCAGGCAGG
>JBDTVL010000514.1:0-2775 GCA_040007215.1 Flavitalea sp. | reverse complement strand
TTACGATTAACATTTTTGCTTTCTCAACATACTCAGCTGAAACCCTGGCCAGCGCCGCTATTTCTTCGATGGTCTTATCCGTGTTCTGCAGAAGATAATGAACAAACGGGTTGTCTTTTTCCGGAGCAGGTTCTGCAAAATTATTTTTTTCCTCTTTGATATGATGTAGGGTAAAGTATTCCCTGATCAGGGAGGTATACAGTTTATTACGCGGCGTATTAAACCGCAGCTGTGCGGCATTACGCTGCTGCTCATCGTTCATGATGCCTTTGGCATATCCGTTGGCCCTTTTCATCAGCTGATTAATATTAACCTGTTTGGGGGTTAATATGCGGTCGTCCATGTTGGGGTAAGCGCTGGCTACTGTTTTTCCATGAAGCTTCCTGAAAACGATTTGTTTTCCCATGGCCCCGGTCATGCCTGCCGTAACCTGGTTATTACTGATGGCCATAATAAAGTGTTTTTGTAAATGTATATTAGCATTTGTTTATGGTATCACCAAAGTTATTTTAAGGTGATCTTCATAAAATGAATATAAGATAACCTTAAAATAACCTTAGGATCACCTGAGGATTACCTTAATTAAATCTTCAGAAAGCCTTTTTGAATAAAAATAAATAGCTTACCGGCAAAATCAGCAAACCGTGAATCTTCCTCTAAAAAAAAGCGCTACGATCGTCTTTTCCTTATTTATGGCTATGGCCTGTTTTGCAGATATCCGGCTGCCTAAACTGGTGGGCAGCAATATGGTGTTGCAACAGCAGTCGACCGTAAAGATCTGGGGATGGGCGGATCCTATGGAAATAGTATTTGTGACCACTTCCTGGAACAATAAAACGGATTCGATAGTCACCACCGGAGATGCTTTGTGGAAGATCAGCGTTCAGACTCCCGCGGCAGGCGGACCTTTCACCATTACCGTGAAAGGACAGAATGAAATTATTTTAGAGAATATTTTAATCGGCGAAGTATGGTTTTGTTCCGGCCAGTCGAATATGGAATTTGGCTATTACAAAGACATAAAAGATATTATTGAAGAAACGCCTAAAGCGTATAATGACCATATCCGTTTCTTCCATATTCCTAAAACCACCTCGCTGTATCCGCAGGATGATTGCCAGGGCGAATGGAAAATCTGCGATTCCAATTCCATAAAAAATTCTTCTGCCGTAGGCTATTTCTTTGGAAAGAAATTAAATAAAGACCTGAATGTTCCTATCGGACTGATAGAAAGCAGTTGGGGCGGCACTTCTGCCGAAGTATGGACACCTGAAGAAGTGGTCAGCGCTGATCAGGCATTAACCGCCGCTGCTCAGCAGATCGCTGAAACAGAATGGTGGCCCAATAAGACAGCTTATGCTTACAATGCGATGATTGCCCCGGTGGTTAATTATTCAATAGCAGGCGCCATTTGGTACCAGGGTGAAAGCAATGCTACTACAGCCAGCACGTATAGCCAGCTTTTTACTGCCATGATCGATGCATGGCGCAGGAAATGGGATAAGGATTTTCCATTTTATTATGTGCAGGTAGCTCCTTTTGCTTACGAGAACCACAATACCGGCGCTTTATTAATGGAGGCGCAAATGAAAAGCAGGAACCATAAAAATGTTGGAATGGTAGTGGTGTCTGACCTGGTGAATGATACTAACGATATACATCCTCAGAATAAACATGATGTGGGCTATCGCCTGGCCAATTGGGCGCTTGCGGAAACTTATCATAAGGAAGGTTTCGCCTATAAGAGCCCGGTATATAAGGAAATGAACGTACAGAAGGGAAGGGCGATCATCTCTTTCGAAAATGTGCTCAGCGGTCTGCAATCGAAAGATAAAAAGATCACTCAATTGTATGTTGCCGGCGAGGATAAGTTGTTTTATCCGGCAGAAGGAAAAATTGAGAAAGACAAACTGATCGTATGGCGTAAGGGAACGCCTGATCCCGTAGCTGTACGTTATGCTTTTGGCAATGCATCGATAGGAAACCTGTTCAGCAAAGAAGGGTTGCCGGTAACGGCATTCAGAACAGATGACTGGGAGGTGGATGTATCGGCAGTGAAGCCATAACGCTGTTGGTTAAGCGATAATATTAACTCAACTCTTTGGTCTGGCTTTTCAGCCGTTCTATTTGCGATAGCAACTGATCTCTTTCCGCAATGAGTTCAGGCAAATTTTTATCTTTAAGCATTTCATCAACGCCCGATGTCAGTCCATTGATCAGGTCGTCGTTGATCGATACTTTCCCCAGGTCGCGCATCCAGGATTCCATAGGCGGTCCCAGGTGTTCTAACATGTGTCTTATTCCCGCATCTCCGCCTGATAAATGGAGGTTCATAAACGGGCCCAGCAGCGCCCATCTCAATCCCGGTCCTTCTGAGATGGCGGTATCAATATCTTTTACGCTGGCTACGCCCTGTTGCACCAGGTGAAAAGCTTCCTGCCATAACGCTGCCTGTAAGCGATTGGCCACATGTCCTTTTACTTCTTTCTTCAGGTGAATTGGTTTTTTGCCGATCGAGGCATAAAAAGCAATCGTTCGACTTATCGCTTCTTCGGAAGTTTTTTCTCCGCCGCAAACTTCCACCAGAGGAATCAGGTGAGGCGGATTGAAAGGGTGACCTAATAAAATTCGTTCGGGATGCACAGCCTGCGACTGAAAAATGGTGGGTACAATACCGCTTGAACTGCTGACCAGCAATACGGATGAAGGAGTGTATGCGTCGAGCTGTTTAAAGAGCTCCTGTTTAATATTTATGCGTTCGGGTCCGTTTTCCTG
>JBDTVL010000513.1:0-2776 GCA_040007215.1 Flavitalea sp. | reverse complement strand
CTGCCAACGCCTGTAGTATAGATTGGCGAATCCACCACACAGCGTAAGAAATAAACTTAAAACCCTTGGTTTCATCGAAACGCTGGGCTGCTTTTATCAATCCGAGGTTACCCTCGTTGATCAAATCGCTAAGGGAAAGGCCCTGATGCTGGTACTGCTTAGCGACAGATACCACAAAACGTAAGTTAGCCTGCACCAGCTTGTCTAATGCTCTTTGATCGCCCATCTTGATCCGCTGGGCAAGAACAGTTTCTTCCTCCGGCGTAATCATCGAAATCTTTGAAATTTCCTGAAGATACTTTTCAACCGCCTGGGAGTCCCGATTGGTGATCTGTGTAGCAATTTTGAGCTGTCTCATATCTGAATATAAAATTGACTAATCCTTGCGGGTACAGGATCAACAACGAATAGATGCAAAAACTAGAGGAAAAGTTGCAAAAAGTGTAGTTACAATAATTATCCTCCGGAACCGTTACAAAAGTAACATGCGATGTTGGAACTTCATAGCTTTTCGCCTTAAAAAAAACAAAATTGTGAAAATAAGCGCTTAGCCTGCGAACAAAATCTCTTCGTTTCCGGTTTTAATAATCAATTCTTTTCTCGTTCCTTCTTCCACCCTTCCAACGATCCGGGCATCAATATTCAATTCGGCTGCAGCCTGTATCATGCGCTCAGCGGAGCTTTCAGGAGTAAACACTTCCAGGCGGTGACCCATATTGAAAACCTGGTACATTTCGCGGTTATCCGATCCGGAAGCATTCTGGAGAAGCTGAAATACTGGTGGAGGATCAAAAAGATTATCCTTAATAATCCGGAAATCGCCGGGCAGGTACTTCAGACATTTGGTTTGACCGCCTCCGCTGCAGTGAATAATACCATGGATCTGGTCAAACTGGCGCTCAAAAAGCGATTTTAACAAAGGGGCATATGTTCTGGTGGGAGAAAGCAACAACTGGCCAACCGAAACGGAAGCGCCATTTTCTATGCTGTACTGGTCGGAAAGCTGATGAGGGCCTATATATATAACGTCCTTATCGAGGCCGGTATCATAAGATTCCGGGAATTTATCGCCATACGCGCCGGAAAGGGCGTCATGCCTGGCGCTGGTAAGGCCATTACTGCCTATCCCGCTGTTGTAGCTGTGCTCATAGCTGGCCTGGCCCGAGCCGGAAAAACCCACTATTACGTCTCCGGGAGCAATTGCCTGGTTGGTAATGAGCCTGTTTTTGGGCCAGCGGGCCGTCATGGTGCCATTAACGGCAATCGTTCTCACTACATCACCCACATCAGCTGTTTCGCCGCCCAGGTAATGAATATTGACCCCGAATTCCTTCATTTTATCGAAAAATTCCTGAGAAGCGTCTATAATAGCAGACAAAACTTCTCCGGGAATCAGTCTTTTATTACGGTCGATGGTGGAAGAAAATAGGATATTATCCGTAATTCCTGTGCAAAGCAGGTCATCCAGGTTCATCACAATAGCATCCCAGGCAATTCCGCGCCATACATTAATATCGCCGGTTTCTTTCCAGTATAGGTAGGCCAGGATGCTTTTTGTTCCGGCGCCATCGGCATGCATTACATTTACCCAATCTTTATCTCCCGAGAGAAAATCAGGATAAAGCTTGCAGAAGGCATAAGGATATAAGCCTTTATCGAGCATCTCTGTGGCTTTATGAACGTCTTCTTTCTGGGCAGACACCCCTCTTTTACTGTAAAGACTCATGGTCGTATTTTGGAATTGCGAAATTGCATGTTTTTGAGTGAGCGGCAAAATCCACCTATCAACTCTTTTCACTTACTTTGCATTTAGTTATGCAGGTCCATACGGATATTGAACACATACCCTTATTTAATAAAGCCGTTATTACTATCGGCACTTTCGACGGCGTTCACCTGGGTCACCAGAAAATACTGTCGCAATTAAAGGAAGAAGCCGATTGTACAGGCGGTGAAACGGTAATTATTACCTTTCATCCACATCCCCGTAAAATTATACAGGGAACTTCAGGTAACCTTCAGCTTATCAATACAATAGAAGAAAGAATTGAATTGATTGCGGCTCTGGGCATCCAGCATATAGTAGTTGTTCCCTTTACACCATCCTTTTCGCAGCTTACGCCGCAGCAGTATGTGGAAGATTTCCTGCTCAACAAATTTCACCCCGATACGATCATTATAGGGCACGACCATCGTTACGGAAAAGAAAGGATGGGCAATTTCCAGCTATTAGAGAACTACAGCTCAAAACATTATTTTTCACTGAAAGAGATCCCGGCAAAAGTGATCAATGACAGTACAGTAAGCTCAACGCTGATACGCAAAGCCATATTAAACAGCGATCTGGCATCAGCGAATATGCATCTGGGCTATTCCTTCTTTTTTCAGGGCACAGTGATAAAGGGCGATAAAAGAGGAAGGGCGCTGGGCTTTCCAACCGCCAACTTAAAAGTAGACAGCGAAGAGAAAATCATACCTGGCAACGGCGTTTATGCCGTATTGGCCTCCATCAACAGCCCGGGTAATGAGGGACGAACATTTAAGGGGATGATGAACATCGGCGTAAGGCCTACCGTTAATGGCTCCACGAGAAGTATAGAAACGCATCTTTTTGATTTCTCGGGCGATATTTATGGATCGAAAATGAAGATCAGCATTAAAAAGCTGCTCAGGCATGAACAAAAGTTCGATGGATTGGATATCCTGACCCGCCAATTGAAAAAAGACGAGGACGAGCCCGGGTTCTTCCTCGCGCTTCGGTTGGGGTCGGGGCTGG
>JBDTVL010000512.1:0-2777 GCA_040007215.1 Flavitalea sp. | reverse complement strand
CTGTCCGGGACGCGCGATGCGCTGCCGGCATTCGAGCAGGGCGCGCTGAAGATCATTAAACTCGATTCCGATCAATTGGCCTACCAGGGCAGTTCCTCAATAGCCACAACAACCATTCCTGCTTATAATACCATCGCAACTCCGCGGGGCAGCCAGTTCCAGGTTATTCTGCCTGATGGCACAAAGGCATGGCTGAATGCCGCTTCTTCATTACGTTTTCCCACCGCGTTCACAGGCAATGAAAGGATAGTGGAACTCGATGGCGAATCCTATTTTGAAGTAGCGCACAACGCATCCATGCCTTTCCGTGTAAAATTGAAAGGAGGTATAGACATTAAAGTGCTGGGCACTCATTTTAATGTTCATGCTTATTCCGATGAACAGGTTAAAGCCACCTTACTGGAAGGTTCCATCAGTTTACAATCGGAACAAGGATCGGCCATACTTAAAGCCGGGCAGGAAGCATCCGTTAAAAAATCAGGAGAACTGACTATTGTTAAAGATGCAGATATCGACCAGGCGGTAGCCTGGAAGAATGGACTGTTCGATTTCAATAAGGCAGATATCGGCGCTGTAATGCGCCAGATCGAAAGATGGTATGATGTTGAAATAACATACCAGGGCGAAATCCCTAAAAAAGAATTTGTGGGAAAATTTTCGAGAGACAGTAATATTTCGGAAGTGCTCCAGATTCTTGAGCTAAGTAAAATACATTTTATTAAAGAAGGCAGGAAGATCATCATTCTTCCCTGATTGATAAAAGAGCAGAAGTATTACAGATATTGGTTAAGCTGAAAAAACCGGAAGCGCTGTGAACGCCTCCGGCAAATATCAGGATTAACCAATTTAAACAGTTCAGCGACTGTACCGGAATTTCTTCTGGTAGTTAAAATTGTAACCCAATCCCTCTCCTGTAAACAGGAAGAGAAGTTAAAGTTATGCATTTATGGATTGTTCCGGAAATGCCGCTTAAACAGGGATTGTTTAACAAAACGCTGCTGCTCATGAAATGTTTAGTTGTATTTTTTCTTGCAGCCTGTTTACAGGCGCCTTCGAACGGGTATGCGCAAAAGATCTCTCTTTCTGAGAAGAATGCCTCTTTGCAAAAAGTGTTCCGTAACATAGAAAAGCAAAGCGGTTATCTTTTCTGGTACGAGTATTCTTTGCTGCAGCAAGTGAAAAAGATCAATGTTAATGCCCGGAACCTTTCGCTTTCGGAGGCGCTGGATCTTTGCCTGAAAGACCAGCCGCTAATGTATACCATCGTTAAAAAAACAATAGTCATCACACAGAAACCTGAAAATACAACTGAGGCTTCCCCTTTGTCTCTTCTGCCCATCGAGATAGCCGGAAGGGTTACGGATAGCATTGGTGAACCGCTGGAAGGAGTGTCTGTTTCCATTGCAGGCATTAACAGGGGCGTTATGACAGGCAGGGATGGAAACTTTCGCGTGGAAGCTCAGCCAGATGCCCTATTGCATTTTAGTCTGGTAAGTTATCAGCCTGCCGATATTGCGGTAAGGAACAAAGCTGTAATAAACGTAATGCTACGCGCTGACCATTCTTCGCTTAATGATGTGGTGGTCATTGGATACGGTTCTTTATCAAAAAGAAATCTTACCGGTTCGGTCTCTTCTATAGGCAGCAGGGAAATAGATAATCAACCTTTGGCATCTGCAGACCTGGCTATTGCCGGCCAGGCCGCAGGCGTTCGGGTATCGCAACTTACCGGCGTTCCAGGCGGGGGCGCAACTATCAGGGTAAGAGGAACGAGTTCCATCAGCGCCGGTAATGAGCCCTTGTACGTGATTGACGGGTTCCCGGTGGAGGGTGAATATAACCGCGATATGAATCCTCTCGCAACCATTAATCCTAATGATGTAGAGTCAATGCAGATCCTTAAAGACGCTTCGTCTGTGGCCATATATGGATCCAGGGGCAGCAATGGCGTGGTGCTGATCAACACCAAAAGAGGAAAAACCGATAAGGCCCTTATCCAGTTTAATAGCTATTATGGCATACAACAGGCGGCGAATAAAATAGATATGCTTGATGCAGGAGAATATGCCGCCTACAATACAGAAGCGCGGAATAATGCATGGATGGATACGGGCGGCAATGCCGATGATCCAAATTCAGTAAGACCTGACAGAATGAAGATTCCGCCGATGTTCGCTGATCCATCATCGTTAGGTGCAGGAACGAACTGGCAGGATGAGGTGTTTCGCTCAGCCCCTGTTCAAAATCACCAGGTAAGTGTTTTTAACGGCAGTGAAGGAACGCAGTATATGCTTTCGGCGGGTTATTTTAATCAGAAAGGTGTTGTCATCAATACCGGCTTTGAGCGTTACTCTCTTCGTTTTAATTTCGATTCAAAACTTTCCAAAAAAATAAAGATAGGATTGACTATTGCCCCTACGTATTCTAAAAATGATGTGCTTCCGGTAGATGATCAGGTATTCCTGGGAGGCATCCTTGGATCAGCGCTTGCCATGCCCCCAACTGTTCCTGTATTCGATGAGGATGGCGCTTACACTACGCTGCTGGCCACTTCTCCTTATAATATCGGTATAATAGATAACCCGGTTGCTATGGCCAACCAGATCAAAGGCGGCACATCCGCATTCAGAACATTGGCTAACCTGTTTGCAGAATGGGAGATCATTAAAGGATTGAAGTTAAAGTCTTCTTTTGGCGGCGATCTGTATGAAGACCGCTACAGCTTTTACTGGCCAACAACTTTGGGAAGAAATGGCGCTACCCCGCCAATAATAGCT
>JBDTVL010000511.1:0-2778 GCA_040007215.1 Flavitalea sp. | reverse complement strand
TGGCACAGGTAGGTATGCCCAATGCACGGTTAAAAGCAACTATGCATGACCGCGATGCCGACCAGTTTGGGAAGGACCAGGTGGAATTTCTTTTCGACGCTAATAAAAGCGGACGGTTTGAGCCGGTAAGGAAAGTGGCTTCGGGAGGCGAGTTAAGCAGGCTGATGTTATCCATTAAATCGCTGGTAGCGGAATCGATGGATCTGCCTACGCTTATCTTTGACGAGATCGATAGCGGTATATCCGGCGAAGCCGCCAAACAGGTAGGTTATATCATGAGCGGGCTGGCTGCAAAAAGACAATTGATCACCATCACGCATCAGCCGCAGATTGCAGGAAAAGCCAATGCTCATTTGTTTGTATATAAGGAGATCAGGGATGATGCGATCAGAACGAATATCAGGATATTGAGCGATGAAGAGAGAATCATGGCTATCGCGCAGATGTTAAGCGGAGAGAAGCCGACTGCCGCAGCGCTGGCCAATGCGCGTGAAATGGTAATGAACTAAAGCATGTTTGGTTGTAAGGGTAAGAACTCCTTATTTTTGTGATAATTAAATGAATGTATGTCGTACAATCTGCTGAAAGGAAAGAAAGGAATTGTCTTTGGCGCATTAGATGAAAAATCCATTGCCTGGAGAACAGCGCTTCGTTGTCATGAAGAAGGCGCCCAACTGGTATTGACCAATGCTCCTGTTGCGCTGAGAATGGGAGAGATCAATAAGCTGGCCGAAAAAGTTAATGCTCCTGTTATTGGAGCGGATGTAACGAATATGGATGACCTCAAAAAACTTTTTGAAGAATCGATGGTTCATTTTGGCGGTAAGATAGACTTTGTGCTGCATTCTGTAGGCATGAGCCTGAATGTGCGGAAGGGGAAACATTATACGGCGCTGGATTATGGGTTCACCCAAAAAACAATGGATATATCGGCGCTGTCGCTTCACCGCGTTTTGCGTACGGCATGGGATCTTGATGCGCTCAGCGATTGGGGTAGCGTGGTTGCGCTAACGTATATTGCCGCCCAGCGCGTGTTTCCCGATTATAATGAAATGGCCGATGCCAAGGCTTTGCTGGAAAGCATCACCCGAAGCTTTGGTTATCATTTTGCCTTAAAAAATAAAGTAAGGGTTAATACTGTTTCCCAATCTCCTACAAGAACTACTGCGGGCAGCGGCGTGAAAGGATTCGATGGATTTGTTTCTTATGCGGAGAAAATGAGCCCTATGGGAAATGCCACCGCCGACCAGTGCGCTGATTATTGCGTAACGCTGTTCAGCGATCTTACCAGGATGGTCACCATGCAGAATCTTTTTCATGATGGCGGCTTCTCCTTAACCGGCGTCACCCAGGCGGTGATAGACCAGATGGAGAAATAATTTTATTCCACTATTTTACCATCTTTCATGTGCAGGGTTCTGTCGCTCATCTGCGCCAGTTCTTCATTATGCGTAACGATGAGGAAGGTTTGGTTGAAATCCTTTCTGAGATCGAAGAATAATTGATGAAGATCGCGGGCATTTGCCGAATCGAGGTTCCCGGTAGGTTCATCGGCAAAGATGATTTGCGGGTCGTTGATCAGCGCACGCGCTACGGCTACTCTTTGCTGTTCTCCTCCCGAAAGCTCGGTGGGTTTATTTTCCAGCCTGTTGCCGAGGCCCAGCGACTGAAGCAGCTCCCGGGCTCTTGCTTCCACTTCTTTTTTTCTTCTGCCCTGGATCCACCCCGGTATGCATACATTTTCAAGAGCTGTGAATTCGGGCAATAAATGATGAAACTGGGATACAAAACCTATATGACGGTTGCGGAAAGCCGCCAGTTGTTTATCGTTGAGCGTGTTGATGCGCTGACCATTGATAGAGATATCCCCTTTTCCCGGCCGGTCAAGGGTGCCCAGAATATGGAGCAGCGTGCTTTTACCTGAGCCGGAAGGTCCTACTATACTGACTATTTCACCCTTATTCAGTTCCAGGTCAACGCCTTGTAGTACCCATAACTGGCCATAATGCTTGTGAATATCTTTTGCCTGTAACATATACATTAATCAGCGGGTTAAGATACTACAAACCATCCGCTTACCGTTCATCCATATGATTTTAAGAAGAACTTGGCAAAATGTGCGCATTAACTTTAAAAGATAGATTTGGATATTTCGTAGTTACAATTACTTTTGCGCAAATATCCATTACCGGATAATACTTAAATTGGGCAATAATGTTTTGGACACTTGAATTAGCCTCTTACCTCGAAGACGCTCCCTGGCCGGCAACCAAAGATGAGCTTATTGATTATTCAATACGTAGCGGAGCTCCTATTGAAGTTGTAGAGAATCTCCAGGAACTGGAGGATGAAGGAGAGATCTATGAAGGTATTGAGGATATCTGGCCGGATTATCCTAGCCAGGATGACTTCTTTTTTAATGAGGATGAATACTGATTTTCAGACTCTGGGTTTCCATTCGATCTCTTCCACCTGCAGCAGATGGCTGATATACCTCGATGCCACAAACAGGTAGTCGCTTAAGCGATTAAGGTATTTGATCACCAAAGGATCGATAAATAAATGCTGCTCCATCATATTTACGCAATGACGTTCGGCCCTGCGGCATACGCAGCGGGCGATATGCGCCTTAGAAACCGTTGGATGGCCGCCGGGAAGCAGGAATGATTTTAATACGGGCAACTGGATATTCATCCTGTCCATTTCTCTTTCCAGCAACAGCACATCTTCTTCTTTAAGGTCGGGAAGTTTAAGGCCGGGTTCTTTTTCAGGGTCGCA
>JBDTVL010000510.1:0-2787 GCA_040007215.1 Flavitalea sp. | reverse complement strand
TACAATACCAAAACCAAATTTTTTTTTCATTATAGAAAAATTAATGCGTTTATATTAATCGCGAAACATTTATCTGCAAATTTTTCTCGCGTACACGAAAATATGAATATCTTTGCTCTTGATGTTTAGAAGCGTAACAGCTATATTATTACTCCTGGCTTTTGCAGCGCAAACCTTCCAAAGCGGCTTCATGGTGCTTGACTATTATGTTAATACCGGGTCCTTTACAAAAAATTGCGAAAATAAACAGCGGCCTCAGCTTCACTGTAACGGCAAGTGCTTACTGATGAAAAAACTGAAAGAACAGGAAAATAAAGAACATCAGAATACTGAGCAGAAAGCCAGTAAAAATGAAGTGGTTTCCTCTAAATCTTTTTTTGCTTCTCTTCAGGTGTATTTTACCGATAAAGAAATAACCAGGTATAAGGCTTACGCAGAAGCGTCTGTTATCAGCAGGGCCCGTTCTTTATTTCACCCACCCAATTTAATATAGCCTCTCTCCTTTTCAATTAAACAATGCCCGACCAAATGGTAAGATCGACTAATTAAGATTATTTATTTAATCTTAAAGTTGAGCGGCAATAGGCCATCCATAAGGTATTGATGAGCTTTCTATGCAATAATTATTGTTCCATAAATACGCCAATAAGCGCTTTCCGGCAGGAATATCCGCGTATAATCTATCTACTTAAAAAATTATCTAAATCACAGAACATATGAAACATATTTTTTTTCTGGGCGTTATATTAGCCCTGGCATTTCAGGCATGTAAAAAAGATGGTACTCCCGCTTACAATAATACGGTGAAAGCTGATCTATCAGTGGAATTTGATAATATAGCCGGAGAAGCCGACCTCCAATTGAACTCCGGGACCTATACAAATGCATCAAACGAACAACTGACTATTACCAAACTAAAATATTATGTCAGCAATTTTGTGGTGACCAATACGGACGGAACAGTTTATACGGTTCCACAGGATAGTTGCTATTTTTTAATTGATGAAAGCGATGAGGATACACATGAACCCATTCTGCATGTTCCGGAAGGAGAATATAAAACAGTAAGCTTTACAGTAGGCGTGGATAGTTTGAGAAGCTCAAAAGACATCAGTGAGCGCAAAGGCGTTCTGGATCCCACAGCCGATGGAGGAGATATGTACTGGGGCTGGAACAGCGGATATATTTTCTTCAAAATGGAAGGAACTTCTCCTGCTGCAACTATGGATGGAACATTCATGTATCATATCGGAGGATTTGGCGGATATTCTTCGCCAACTATTAATAACCTTAAAACCATTACGCTAGATTTAACGGCAAGAGGAATGCCAAAAGTAAAATCGGGTAAAGAAACCAATATTCATATCCTGGTAGATGTTCTAAAAATGTTTACGGGAACCACCAATGTCAGTATTGCGGAAAACAGCATGGTTATGTTCAGCGATTACAGCATTAGTATCGCTAATAATTACGCAGCGATGTTCCGTCATGATCATTCCGAAAACTAAGCGATATGCACCGCAAAGAATGGCTGATCTATATCGTCCTTATTACAGGTTTTATTGCCTGTAATAAGGACGATATAGATCGTTTTACTGGATTTGAGAACCCCTCCAATTTTCCTCCGGCCGCCTATCATTTCAATACTAATGAAGTCACCAAAAGCGGGTTTGAGCTAGGCAGGAAATTGTTCTATGATCCGGTATTATCATCGAACAATATGATCAGTTGCGGCAGTTGTCATATTCCCACATCTGCATTTACTCATCATGGTCATAGCCTTAGTCATGGTATTTTTGACAGGTTGGGAACGCGGAACAGCCCTCCTATCATGAACCTGGCCTGGAATACGAGTTTTATGTGGGATGGCGGCGTGTTCGACCTGGATCTTCAGCCTATAGCGCCTATCACCAATCATGTGGAGATGGGTGAAAGCGTAGCTAACGTCCTAGAAAAGCTTCGAAACAATCCTGTTTACCCGGCGCTATTTAAAAAAGCATTTAACAGCGAAGAAATAACCACATCGGTTTTTTTAAAAGCGCTCTCGCAGTTCATGGTCATGTGCATAAGCAGTAATGCCAAATACGACCAGGTAATGCGAAAGGAAGCTGATTTTACGGCAGATGAACAATCAGGCTATGCTATTTTTAAAGAGAAATGCAGCAGTTGTCATAAAGAGCCATTGTTCACCGACTATTCCTTTCGCAATAATGGTCTCAGCATTAGTATGGCCGACGATAAAGGAAGATACCTGGTTACTTTAAAAGATACAGATGTCTATAAGTTTAAAGTACCGAGCTTACGTAACCTCGACTATACGCCTCCATATATGCACGATGGCCTCTTATTAACGCTTAATGCGGTACTGGATCATTATACTGAAAAAGTGCAGAGAACGCCTAATCTTGATCCGCTATTGCAACTGAATAACAGCCCGGGCATTGCTTTAACCCCTGATGAAAAACTGAAAATCCTTACCTTTCTGCAAACGCTGAATGACCCGTCATTTGTAACCGACCGGCGTTTTGCAGAGCAATAATATAACGCATTAAACAGCATACCACAATGAAAAAGCGCTGCCTCTTAATCATAGTTACCATTGCCATTTCTTACGGCTCTATGGCCTGCGATATCTGCGGTTGCGGGGTGGGCAATAGCTATATAGGCATCCTGCCCGATTTCAATAAAAGAATTATCGGCTTACGTTACCGGTATAATTCAATATTCACCCACGTAGGTATCGGTGGCGCCAGCACCTATTTAACTACAGATGAACGTTACCGCACC
>JBDTVL010000509.1:0-2789 GCA_040007215.1 Flavitalea sp. | reverse complement strand
GCATGAAAATAAGCTTCATCATTATCTACTTCTGTAAGCGTATAATCGATCTGGTAGTAAAGGCTCATAGCTTGTTCATCCAGGTTTTCCATGGTGATCCGGCATTTTTTGCGGAATGGCATTGGCCAGTAACAGTTAAATGCGCTGCCGGGATTAACGGTAACAGCAAGAGAGTTCAACGGCGCGTAGGTATTCCAGCCCATTCCGAAAAAATCTCCTACAGGAACTTCCACCGAAGGCTCCTTTTCATCATCCCAGTAAAACCGGAGAATAGAAAAACGCCAATTTCCCGTAGGCGTCATCCATATATGTTGTATAGCGCCAGACCCCTCTATTTCGGCGACAGTAAAAGTTTCGCCGGCAGCTATACGAATGTAAGGATTCACTTTCCAGCCTATGCCCAGTTCAGCGGCTGCATGCGAAGCATTAGCGATATTTAGTTTGGCACTATCTTTTTTAGGATCGGCTGCGCCTCCTTTACCGGGAGCGCCGGTAAAATTTTCAGGACTTATAGATCTTGTCTTCGCTTTAGATAATTTAGATAGCTTACCCAGGGTCATCCCTAAACCATTAAATGGTTTTTGAGAAAAAGCATCTGAAGAAAACAGGCCAGTAAGAAAGAGAATAAAAAAAAATTGCTTCATATGGAATTTTTAGATGTAGGTAATGATTGGGTATTTATCCATTCTTCACGCAATATATATACATCTGACAAAACTTGCCGCCTTGGCAGTCCGTTGTTCTTCAATAAATAAAGAAATTCTGAAGTTAAATCAGGCAGGCGCCAAGATAATATCTTTTCCGGCCAATATATAACCATGAATAAAGTACATTGCTCTGCTTAACCACTATGAAAACAGCAAGTATAGAGGCGATCAAACAGGAAATGCAGCAGCTTCCATCCAGGAAACTGATAGAATTATGCCTGCGCCTTGCCCGTTCAAAAAAAGAAACCAAAGAGTTGCTTGGGTTCCTGCTCTTTGATGCGCAAGATGAACACAGCTATACGGAAAGTATAAAACTGGAAATGAATGAGCTGTTCACTTCACTTCCGAAAGCAACGGCCTACCTCACTAAGAAGTCGTTGCGCCAGGTTTTGAGAATGATCGGTAAACACAGTAAATTCATGGCCAGCAAAGCTATGACAGCCGATTTGCTGATCCACTTCTGCACCCTTACAAAAGAAAAAGGATTTGACAAATCTTCTTATACTGCACTGGAAAAAATATTCTTCCAACAGGTTAAAAAACTGGAAGCATTGATTCCCTCCATTGAAGAAGATCTTCAATACGATTACCGAAAACAACTGGATTCGCTTACCAGCTAATACCTGACTTTATTATGAGCGATGATTTTGATATAACAGTTACCTATAAAGGAAAACAACAAATCTTCCCAGCTACATTTTCCAGGCTGGGCTATTCCTACAAAATATTTGTAAGCGTTAATAACTCGGAAATTATTTTCGAACCGGATGAAGAAAGGAATTTCAGAGCCATTGCCAGCCAGGATGCTATGCATAACCAGCATATTGACACGGCGCTGATTAAAGCAATAGGCGAAGCCTTACAGGAAGCTTTTAAATAAATAAAGAAGAGAGCCTTTACGACTCTCTTCTTTATTTTAGCCTGAATAAGCTGCCTGTTAACTTTTAATAAATTTCATCGTCGATCGTGTTTTATCGCCAATCTTTAATTCTACTAAATATAATCCCTTTATAAGATCGCTGATAACAAAGCTGTGATGCTCTTCCTGTTGCGCCTTTTCAAAGCAGATTGTTTTTACTTTTTTGCCTGCCATATCGTAAACATTGATCATTGACGGACCATTTGCTACGGAAGCATATTGAAGGGTTACCGCATTAGTGGCCGGATTTGGATAAAGCATAATCTTCGCCTGGATCATTTCACTGCTCATAGGAGTTAATGAAGCCTGGTTCACGGAAGTGATATTTGCTATTGTTTGCTTCATCGTTTTATTAACCGTTATGATTATATCGTCATAAGCGGAATCGCCTGCGTTATCTTTCACTGTCACCCTGAAAGTATAAACACCTTCTGACAGATTTCTCGCCCAGGTTTTTCCCATATTCATATTTTCTACAGACCCGGAAGCCGGACCACTTAATTTTTTCCAGGAGAAGGAATTGATCCATCCATCGGTATCAGTCGACATGGTGGCATTGAGCAGACACTGATTGGTATAAGATAAGGCTACCACCCTATCGGCGCCTGCGTCGGCTACAGGCCGATTGTTACCATTGGCAGGAACAACGGCTTGAACAGTAATAACTCCAGAAACGGTTATCTTCATATCATCATTTGCTATTGCGCCTAGGTTATCTGTTGCGGTTACACGGAATACATATTCGCCATTAGTAAGATCGCTGACAAATGTTTTGCCCTGGTCGGGGATTTCAATATTTCCTGAAGTAGGACCGCTTATTTTCTCCCATACGAATGATTTAATCCAGCCATCGGCATCTGTTGATAAAGTAGCGTTTAGTAAAGCTCTGTTGGTATAAGAAAGCTTCACGGCCTTATCGGCTCCGGCATTGGCTACAGGCGATTGATTAGTTGATAAATTATGTTTTTCAACTACGATTATACTGGTATCGGCGATAATAATTTTTTTATTCACAATCACCAACAGGCTATCCATACCCGATAGGTTATTATTATCCATAACAATAAGCCGGAAAGTATATCGACCCTCTTCCATATTATGTAATACCTGGATAGAAGCCCCGTTATTTGAAATAGCGACCAATGGTCCTGATACCTGCGACC
>JBDTVL010000508.1:0-2790 GCA_040007215.1 Flavitalea sp. | reverse complement strand
ATCCTGATGATATCGAATCGGTGAATGTTCTTAAAGGCGCTTCAGCTTCCGCTTTATATGGCAGCCGCGCTGCCAATGGCGTTATCCTTATCACGACTAAAAGAGGTAAAAGCGGCAAAATGAATGTGAGCCTTAATTCGGGTGTTACTTCAGAAAAGCCCATGACGCAGCATGATTTTCAGAATGATTACAGCCAGGGCGCAGGCGGAAATTATTCCACGCTCACCGGCGTGAGCTGGGGACCTAAAATTTCGGGTCAGAATGTTACAGACTGGGCTGGTAATAGCGTAGCGCTTAAAGCATACCCGGATAATGTAAAAGATTTTTTTCGCTCCGGGGTATCTACCAATAATGCGATAGGTATCAGCGGGGGGTCGGAAAAGATGCAGACCTATTTATCGTATGCCAATACCTATGCAAATGGAATTGTACCTGATAACAGACTGATGCGTCATACTTTTAATGTAAGGACGAACATTAATATCAGCGACAGGTTAACGGCTGATGCAAAAGTGACTTATGTTCTTCAGAATATTTATGATAAACCCAATGTGGGCGGAGATGGGGCCATCGGTGCAAATATTTATAGAATTCCCCGCAGCGTAGATCTGGAGACGTTGAAGAATTATAACACTTTTGATGCGGACGGTATTGAACATCCTACATACTGGACCAGCACCGATCCGGTTTATATGAATCCTTTCTGGACTATAAACAATACGCATCATGATGAGAATCGTAACAGGGTTACCGGTTTATTCTCGCTTAAATACAAACTTACTGACTGGCTTAATCTCCAGGGTAGGGTAACCTCTGATAGCTATAATGATTTTATAACGCAGAAATATGCGAACAATACCGTGAACCGCGCAAGAAGAGCGGGTGGATTCTATTCTGAAGAAAGCGATTTTATTGCAGAAAGAAATGTGGATATATTATTAAATGGTATCAACAGCCTTACTTCTGATCTCAAAATAACTTACAATGTCGGAGGATCAATTTTAACCCGTAGCGCCAGATACAGGCAAAATGTAGCGGATGGACTTAGCCGTCCGAATAAATATGATCTAAGCTTTGCCACACCTTCAGGTTCCAGGCAAGTGACGGCATTTTCGAAAAGGCAATTACAATCCGTTTACGGAACTACCCAGTTATCTTTCAAAGATTTTCTTTTCCTCGACCTGACTGCCAGGAATGACTGGTCCAGTACCCTTGGTAGTCCCTATTCTTATTTCTATCCTTCTGTAGGATTGTCAGCCATCTTATCGGATATGTTTAAGATGCCCGCATCTATCACGATGGCTAAGGTTAGAGCTTCATATACTAAGGTGGGAAATGATCCTGATCCATACAGGCTTCTCCAGACATACAATTTTATTAATGGAGGATTTGGAGGCTATATCGCCAGCAGCACCACCAAATCTATTCCCGATCTTAAGCCAGAACAGACTACTTCACTGGAGTTTGGTACAGAATGGAGATTCTGGAATAATCGTTTTGGTATTGATCTGACTTATTATAAAACAAACTCAAAGAATCAGCTTCTGCCAGTTCAGGCGCCCGCTTCTTCGGGTTATGTTGCACAATTCCTGAATGCTGGAAATGTACGGAATACTGGATTTGAAGCGGTGTTTACTTTAAGGCCTGTTCAGCGTAAAGACTTTAGTTGGGATATGACGCTCAATTATGCGTTGAACAATAATAAAATATTATATCTCTTCCCAAATGCGCCTAAATTTTATCTTGGATCTTCGCAGAATGTACGAACCGCCACACCCGTTATTGTGGAAGGAGGTTCTTTCGGAGATCTGTATGGTAAAAAATGGCAAAGGGTTAATGGCCAGTACCTGATAGATGCCAACGGCGTTCCTGTGGCTACCGATGCCATTGAAAAAGTGGGCAACTATAATCCGAAATATACCGCTGGCTTCGGTAATAATTTTACTTACAAGCATTGGTCCCTTGGCGTTCTGATAGACGGTAAATTTAAAGGCGTAGTAACGTCAGGGTCTGCTGCGCAATTTGCTTATGGCGGTACTTCTGCAGTAACGACTAAATTCCGTGAAGCAGGATCTTTGGTATTACCAGGCGTGTTGGCTGATGATTCTAAAAATACAACAGCTATAAATGCAGAAAAATTCTGGCAGACTGTAGCGCAGGGCGATTATTCCTGGGCTGAATTCTTTACTTATGACGCCACTAATGTAAGAGTAAGGGAAGTTTCGTTAGGGTATGATTTTACACACGTCCCTTCTTTCTTAAAAATGGCCAGGTTGTCGGTCGTTGCCAGGAACCTGTTCTTCATCTACAGAGGAAGTTCAATACTGGATATCCCGGGAATTGGCAAACAAAAAATGGACTTCGATCCTGAAGCCACTTTTGGTAATAGTAATTTCCAGGGAATTGAATATTACAATCTGCCTACTACAAGAAGTATCGGATTGAACCTTAAACTTTCATTTTAAATTTTTCTATATGTATATTAGAACGAAAACACTTAATGGCTGGGCCGGTTTGCCCGTGGCGGCGTTAGTGATGATGAGTTTTTTCAGTAGCTGTACGAAGAACTTTGACGACATGAACACCGATAAGTCAAAGATCAGCGGCGTTACTTCCAGTGAATACCCTCCCATGTTCGCTTATGCATTAATGAGTCCTACATTAAGTCCGGATAATTTTGAAATCGGCGAAGGAACTATTGCATCAATATATTCACAGTTTTTTTCCCAGGCAGCCCATTCTTTTCCAACCGACAGGTATGTGGTAGTTCAAGCATGGATGCCTGCTTGC
>JBDTVL010000507.1:0-2794 GCA_040007215.1 Flavitalea sp. | reverse complement strand
ATATATGGACGCTAAGCTTTTATCATCTATTTCTTTAGGAAGAAACCCTTAGGCTATCGGGTATTTTGGACCTGAATAACTTAAACCATGCATTGAGGGATATGAAGGCGGTGGCTGTAAATACATAAAAAAACCCCGGATTTATCCGGGGTTTTTCTCTCTCTATGAACCAGTTAGTTTTGGAAATTAGAGCTTTCGCTCTATCGTATATCTATAGAAGGCAATTATTCATACCATTTCGCTGCACAGTTTTTAGTTTTTTTTGAGATTTTTTTATTTTAGTCCTTTTTACGAAGAAATAAGGTGCTAAAACCTCATAATAGTATCAATTATCTATACTTCTATTGACTTATATCAAGGAAGTCAGCTAATGGCTAAGCATCCCATAATGCTGGAAACTGCTTCATTTTTGTTTACTTTATGATCATTTTCCCGGAACCACCTATGGCCGGAACGATAAATAAAATAGAAAATTAAGAACCTTTCCTATTTTTAACGTTCATGAGAGCAAAGGATTTTTTGTTTCGTATTGCACATTGGGAAACGTGGAAATATACTACTAAATATATACCGATTACTCCGGTCTGGTTATGGTACTGCCTAAGGTCCCGGTCGTTCTGGTTTTTCACGCCTTCCAATCCCAGCCTTACATTTGGAGGGTTTGAAGGCGAAAGTAAGAAAGAAATGTATGAACAGCTCCCTCCCGGCAGTTATCCCAAAACCAGGTATATAGGGCATAATACTCCCTTTCTCTCGGTAAAAGCTGTTGCAGAATCGGAATTTAGCTATCCTATGGCGGTTAAACCTGATGTAGGTATGATGGGGTTCATGTTCCGGAAGATTGAATCGGCCGACGACCTCAGGCGTTATCATGATTGCATGCCGGTCGACTATATCATCCAGGAACATATCAAATACCCTATTGAAGTGAGCGTATTCTATTACCGGTATCCTGGACAAATGAAAGGAACCATCAGCGGATTTATAAAAAAAGAAGCGTTACAGCTAACTGGCGATGGGCGATCGGCATTAAGACAGCTTATTGAAACTTACCCGCGCTTAAGATTCAGGCAGGAAGAAATGATGTCGAAACATAAAGACAAGCTGGATAACATCATCCCCGAAGGAGAACTGTTTCCCCTGTCCTATGCCCTCAATCTGAGCCGGGGTGGAAAGATGATCAGTCTTAAACATGAAAATGACGAAAAGCTGGTTAAGGTATTTGACGCTATCAGCCAGTATTCAAAACATTTTTATTACGGTCGTTACGATATAAAATGCGCTTCAATAGATGACCTTAAAGAAGGCATAAACTTTTCTATCCTGGAATATAATGGAAGCGGTGCAGAACCGCATCATGTATATGGCGATGGCAATAATTTATTGCAGGCCTACAAAGTTTTTATACATCACTGGAAAGTGTTATTCGAAATTTCAAAACTGAATCATAAAAATGGTATCGATTATTGGGGCTTCCGGAAAGGATGGAAATTTCTTAAAGAAGCTAAAAAGCATTTCCGGATGTTAAAACAACTGGATACCGAATTCCCCACCTCCTGAATCTAACAATTAAATTGCCTATTTTCAACAATGAGCAGCTTAACCATTATTCCCCCGCGCACCGGCGTTTCTTTCACCCTTAAAAAGGGGCAGCGGCTTAAAGTCGTGGATATCGAAGGCGAACAGGTGTCAGATTTTATCTGTTATAATCTTCATGACCGTAAAGAATACCTCTCTTCTGGGCGAACTATCGATTATGCCGAGACTATTTTCCTCACCAAGGGTCATCCTTTTTATTCTAACAGGAGTAATATCATGTTCGATATTATAGAAGATACGGTAGGGAGACATGATTTTTTGCTCACCCCCTGCAGCGCAGACACCTTCAGGATCATTTATGGTCATGAACATCCTCATCGTGGCTGCTTTGGAAATCTTTGTGCAGCGCTGGAACAATATGGAATAGCGCCTGATGATATTCCTATCAGTTTTAATATATTTATGCATGTTACTGTAGAAAGTAATACAGGAAAAGTTGCCGTGCTGCCGCCAAAAAGTAGAGCCGGCGACCATGTGCTTATTGAAGCCAGGATTGATCTGATTGTAGGATTAACCGCCTGCTCTGCGGAAATGTCGAACAATTATGCCTTTAAACCTATAGGCTTCGAGATACTTGATTAAAAGCGGTTATATTTAGCTGCTATACGACAATTTTTTTCGGATCGAAAAGCAGGGGGAAAAACTGTCCGTCCATCTTTTGATCCTTAGGAATGACAGGAACGCCAACCAGTAATTCCTCATCTGTATTGGAATTAGTGCCATCCTTAAATACATTGGTAACAAAAGCCCTTCTTGATCGGGCTGATTTATTCTCATATGATCCATGTAACATCAGCGGATGATGAAAAGTGGCATAACCGGCTTTCAGTTCAATGGGTATGGGTTTGAATGCTTTTTTCTGTTCTTCATTTAATAAGTCGATCACCCCATACATATCTCCGGCAAGCTCTTTTTTATCGAGCAGATTCCATCGGTGACTTCCTGGCACATACATCAAACATCCATTTTCAGTGGTGGCATCATCCAGCGCTACCCAACAGGTAAGATGCTGCATGGGTCCAGTTTCCGTCCAGTAGGAATAATCCTGGTGCCAGGCTACTACGCCTCCGTGATGGGCAGGTTTACAAAAAAGCTGGTCATGCCAGAAACGTACCGGCTTATCATCGAGCAACTGGCTTGCAGGAACCACAAAAGCAGGGTTAAATACCACATCATGAAAACCCGGAGTTATCCG
>JBDTVL010000506.1:0-2817 GCA_040007215.1 Flavitalea sp. | reverse complement strand
GTTACTTCTAATTCCAGTTGATATACACGCTTCTCTCCCGGCGCAAGCTGGATCAATTCATTTTTTGCGCGGGCACGGGCTTGTCCCGTAGGTAAACAGGGTCCGGGTTCAAGGCCGGTTACGTATTCGCCCTTTCCCCAATGCTGCCAGTTCGTTAACCAGGGCAATTGGTTTTTATTGAATCGTAAGGTAACGGCGATACCCGAATTTTCATTATATAACCCGCAGGTACATACGCCGTTAGTATCTGCTTCAATATCTATAAAAGCCACTTCTTCGCCGGCGCCTTTATGTTCTTCCAATGGATCAGGGCAGGTATGAAAATCATGATCCGGGGTGAACAGCTTTGCTTCTGCGGGATTATCGCGGGGAAACCATTTTCCCTTCCATAATATTTTTGTTCCCTTATCTATCAGCGGCCAGCCGAAGTTAAAATGATACAACAGCATATGCGGCGCCGGAACATTTCCAATATTGGTCACTTCATCATGAATAACAATGATTGATTTACCGAGCGTACCGGAAATAGTTCGTTTCAATTCCAGCCTGGTACCCAGGGCCTGAAACTGTTTCACTCTGCCGGTGATACTCATACTCAATTGGCCTGCCGCCGGATCGGGTTGAATAACAGATTCCAGTTCTGCCGGAATATTACTGACAGGACCATGAAGTCCGCGATCGCCATAAGCGTCCGACTCAGGGCCGCCGGCATGATCCAGTCCACAGGTTACCAGCAATCCTCCTCCGAATGTTTTCAGCCAGTCAACTCCTCTATTAGAGAAAGGCTGCGGAGTAGTGATGCCTGCATGACTAAGCCACGCAAGGCCATGCCGGTTATAAAAAGCATCCGCTATATCCATTCCACGGTCGATGACTACTTTATAACGGAGACCAGTACCCGTATTTATCCAGGCGATACGCGTTCCCCTCCCCGTTCCGTTATCCAGCGTGGAAGTTTCAATGCCGCCCCATTGCGCAGGATGGGATATTTTATCGCTCCAGCTCAATGTCGCTAGGGTTTTTTAGATGAAAAAATAGGATCCTGTTCATTACCGCCCGATTTAAGATAGGCCAGCAGGTCTTTTAATTCTTCCGGGTTTAACCTGTTGATCAGCTCCGGCAGCATAGGTGAAATTTCTGAAACCCTGGTGCGTTCAACATCTTTCTTAGCTATATCCCTGGTAACCTGCGGAGCAAATGGATTCTGAGAAATAGTATATTTATCATTGTCCTGGCTGATCATTCTGCCAATTACAGAGCTGTTATTTTTAAGATAGAAAACCGTAGAGCCGTACTGGTCAGAAATGGTTTTATTAGGTTCAATAATGGCTTCCAGCATATCCTTATAAGAAAACCTGCTGCCTACCTGCGTCAGATCAGGACCTGCGATTCCGCCTTCTCCGCGCATATTATGGCAGGAGATACATAGAGAAGAAGTAAACATGGCTTTACCCTGTTGAAAATTCCGGTTGATGATACCGCTGTCTGCAATTTTAAGGGCATCTTCTACGGTCCAGTCTCTACCCGGTCCTTTTGGCTGCACTGCGCCTTTGGAAAGGTTCGCATGAGAAAGACCAACTATTGAATCGCCGGATATAGTATTATAAAAAGCGAATTTATCTTTAGGCGCTAATTTCAGCGCATTCTTCCTGGCATCGTCAATAAAACCTACAAAGCTGTGACCTCCTTTAAATTCAAAAGCATTGTAGAACCAGTGAAAATATTTCTCGCGCAATTCAGGCGTCCACCCTGTAGATGCAACGCTGAGCATGGTAGCATAAAAAGTTTGCTGTAATGGCGGCGCGTTGGAAAGCATCTGGGCAATATCAATACCATATTGCGGGTTACGCATGATCAGGTCGGAGGAAGCGGTAAAAGTTTCCTGGCCGGCGCTGTTATCATCTTTGGCATCGGCCAGTAAAGCCATTGTTTTCTCCACAACTCCCGGAGCGTCGAGATACACCAGTACCTTACTTAAAAGCCTGTTCAGTTCATTTCCGCCTTTAGCCGGATAATGAGCGCCGAGGTAGGTATTTACGGCATTAGTGGCCGCGGCATCAGGTTTGCCAAAGCGGACGATAACCAGTTCAAAAGCCCTGACCAGGTCCATCTGCTGAGCTTCGGTGAGTTGCGCAAAATCGACTGATTCCAGCGTCTTCAATGCCGGGTTCTTATCATTTGCCGTTCCTTGATGCGCGAGCGCAATGATGGCTTCAGTGAGCGCTACAGGATCTTTTTCTGATAACGCTTTTTCTCTCCACTGCGCTACGGGCTGATGTTCCAGCGCTACGCGTGCAGCATAACGTATATACCTGTCGCCGTGTTTCAGGTATGGCCATGCGGCTTCTACGGCTCCAGCGGCGGGTCCTGTATGAAATGTTTCAAGTTTTCTGCGGATAGTTTGTTCTTCCGTAAGCGCTGTTGCGGTAAGCGGTTCCTGATTACCGGTATTATCTCCATAATACACCCGGTAAAGATCCGATTCCAGTCTGCGACCTCCGGTGAGGAAATACAGCGCGCCATCGGGTCCGATGATACCATCGGTCAATGGCAGCGGCGATCCGGAAACAAATTCTTCTCCCTGGGCCTTGTAACTGGCGCCGTTGGGTTGCAGATGAACAGCATAAATAATTCCAAAGCTCCAGTCGAACGCGAAAAGCGCTTTACGGTATTTATCGGGAAAGCGGCTGTTGCCGCCATAGATCAGGTTGGTGGGAGAACCCTGCCCTATATTTAAAAGAGCAGGAACGCCGTCAGGAAAAACAGGCGACCATTTATCTGTGCCGGGGCGCCAGCCAAACTCGCTGCCACTTGTCA
>JBDTVL010000505.1:0-2818 GCA_040007215.1 Flavitalea sp. | reverse complement strand
TCATACCGAAAAAATCCCCTAGCGGAACAGATACTGCAGGCTTGACGGAATTATCCCAGAACATTTCCAGCTTCAGGGAGCGCAGCATTTCCGGCGACCTGTCGCCAACAGTGATCCATATACGGTTAATCATGCCAGGACCGTTGGCCTTTAATAATTCCAGCGATTCGCCTGCAGCAACAGACCTGGAAGGACGGCCTTTAGCGCCAGCATTTTCTTTGCCGCCGGCGCCTTTTACGCCATTGATATTTTCAGGGCTGCTCCACCGGGTGGAAATGGAAGAATCAAAGTCATACAACTTACCGGGATTAACCTGAGCATAAGCGCCGAAAGCAATTATCATAAATGATAATAAAAAATAAATCTTCATTCCGTTTTCTTTATGGCAAGTGATCAATAATTGTTGCGGCTTAGCAGCGCCGTTATGTAATATACATTCCGGCTACGGGTTTAAACGCAGGGGCATCATTTATAAGCTGCTTTACCCATACCTTCCAGTTGAAAATAAAAAAGACGGGAAATATTTGTTCGAATGAACACCGTTCAGTAATTTTACGACTGAATTAAAGAGAAGATAGATGTCAATAGCGGAAAGGAAGCACAGAGATAAAGAGAATATGCGCACGTTGATACTCGATGCCGCCAGGAAAATCTTTCTGGAAAAAGGTTATGAGCAAACCAGTATCCGTACCATAGCTGAAGCCATTGAATACAGTCCGGGCACTATATATCTTTATTTCAAAGACAAGGATATGCTTTTTCATGAACTGCATGAAGAAGGTTTTGCCAGGATGTTTGAAAAAATGCAGCCGCTACAGCATGTATCCGATCCTTTCGAGCGATTGAAGGCCATAGGCCGCGTGTACATGGAGTTTGCGAAGGATAACAGGGATCTTTACGATCTGATGTTTATCATGCCGGCGCCAATGAAGCACGAAATTAAAGAAGAGTGGCCTATGGGTCAGATAACGCTTAATTTCCTTAAATCGGTAATAGCAGAATGCCAGGCCCATGGTCGTTTCAAAGGAAAAGATATCGAATACCTTTCTTTCTTCATCTGGTCATGCGTTCATGGCATGTGCGCTTTGTTTGTTCGCGACCGGTGCAAGGCCTTTGAAAATATCGAACCGCTTGACCTGCTCGAAAATGGATATAACGTATTCGTTTCTGTATTGGAAAAAAACTGATTTTTTTTGCCCTTTCAATGAACAGTGTTTATTAGTTATACAACGATTATAAAAATTGAGTTATGCGTTACAAACTATTTTCCATACCAGCAATATTAGCCCTGCTCATGGCCGGCTTATCGCTTCAGGCGCAGGTTCTTCCCGACAAATATCTGCAGGAAGCTTTTGTCGGCAATCAGGTGTTGCAGGGCAAAAAAATAACGCTGGAAAAAAGCCTGATCGCTTTAAAAGAAGCCCGTAGCCTGTTTCTTCCCAGTACCTGGTTCGAGGGAACTTATACTCTGTCCAAAGGCGGCCGTTCCATCGATATACCTGTTGGCGACCTGATGAACCCGGTATATCAAACGCTTAATCAGCTAACCAATAGCAATAAGTTTACTTCTATCGGCAATGTTTCGGAACAATTAAATCCAAATAACTTTTACGATGCAAGGATAAAAACAACCATGCCGCTGATCAATCCGGATATCAGGATTGGCAAAGCCATCAAAGAGCAACAGATCGCCCTGGAGCAAAATGAAATAGATCTCTACAAAAGAGAACTGGTGAAGGAGGTTAAGGTAGCTTATATTAATTACCTGATGGCCGGTTCAGCGATCACGATCTATGAGAATGCCCTTGTTGTAGTTAACCAGAATCTTAAAGTGAATCAGTCGCTGCTGACCAACGGAAAAGGATTACCAGCTTATGTTTCCCGCGCAGAAAGCGAAGTAAAACAGGTAGAAGGACAGTTGCAGCAGGCCAGGAATGAACAACAAAATGCACGGGGGTATTTTAATTTTTTATTGAACAAAACACTCACCGAAGATATTATTGAAGCAGAGGGCAGCATAAGCGAACAGTTGCTGAACTTACAGACAGGCATAACCGCAGATGTTTCTGCAAGGGAAGAATTAAAAAGCCTATCAATCGCTTCCATCATTAACGACCGCCAGTTGAAGATGGATAAATCGTTCAGAACGCCCAGACTGAATGCCTTCCTGGACCTGGCAGCGCAGGGATTTGATTTTACCGTTGATCATAAAGCTTTCTTTTACCTGGGAGGATTGCAGGTTCAGGTTCCTATTTTTAAAGGTAAAAGAAATCTTTACCATATAGAGCAAACCGAACTGGATGCAAAAAAAATCCGGTCAAATACTGAATTAACGCAACGCCAGATCGAACTGGCTGCATTTGTGAGCCGGAATAATATTACGTCTGCACAAAGCAGCTATCTATCGGCTATGGCCCAGGAAGAAGCTGCCCGAAAATATTTTAAACTGATCGATAAAGGTTATAAAGAGGGCGTGAACAGCTTTATTGAATTCCTCGACGCCCGCAACCAGCTCACCAATGCACAGTTGCAGGTAAATGTTTCCAAATATAAGATCCTCGCAACGCTTGCAGATTACGAAAGACAAACAGCCTCCTATTCATTCAAATAAAAAAATTTCTATGCGAATACTGTTCATTTACCTGTTAGCCATTATATGGCTTCAGTCGTGCTCCGGTAAAACCAGCGTTAACGAATCGTCTATCGACAAAACATTGATCCCTGTAAAACTGTTGCCAATTCATTCAGACACCAGTTCGAATGTTATTCTTGCTTCCGGTTTATTATCTACCGAAAATGAAGCCAGACTTTCCTTTAA
>JBDTVL010000504.1:0-2824 GCA_040007215.1 Flavitalea sp. | reverse complement strand
CGATTTTTACCTGCACATTATGACTGAACCAGGTATTGATATCCGCCTTGATATTGATAGTGAGGGAAGTGTCCCTGGTAATCTGCAAAGCGCCAGCATCATCTATGGGAAGCGTGATCTTACGTATTACTATGTAAGGCGATTTATAACCCCCAACATGATAAGTGAATTCATGATTTAATTCATTGGATACATCCGCATGTCCTTCCAGCTTGGCCATTACATATCCGGAATTCCAGGTCCAGAACATTCCTTTTCCAGGATCCAGCGCGCCGGTCTGTGCGCCGCTCATGTTGCGGGCGCTATCAACGCCCAGCGTATAGATCAAAGAAGTATAATTTCCAATAGGCGTTTTAAACGTGAGGGTTTTACTGGCAGGAATATCTTCATCCACTAAAAAATAATCTGACGATAAATTTACCGCTTCACCAGCGTTGTTCAGTAGTTGTATATCGTGCACATAATACCTGAACCTGCTTACGGTATAGGTTTCTCCACAGTCGTTAGTATACTGGTCGGTAAAATTCAGCGTAGCATTATTCACTGTATTCCGAAATGATAAACTGATGGCGCCTTCCGCTGATGGCCGTAATGATTCTGTACTATCCTCTTTTGCGCAAGCAGAAAAAAGGAGAATAAAACTTAAAATACCTAACCACCTCGGTGCATACATAATGCTTATTTACTTTTGTCAGATACGAAAACCATAGAAAAGTAGACTCAAATTTCGTAAAAAGAAAGTATTCGCAGTTATTTAAATTTGATATAGTACCCGCTTACCGGGATATGTTTAAGATAACTGCTTTAATTGCATGGCGTTAGCTTATAGGAAGATGGGCTTATCAGGCATAGCTCGGGGCTATGGGTAAAATTACTGTAAAGGCGCTGCCTGAGGCAAAATCACTTTTCACTGTTATCGAACCTCCCTGCGCTTCAATAAATTCTTTACTGATATTAAGTCCCAGGCCTGTTCCTTCTTTTTTAGTTCCCGGTATTTTGAAATAACGGTCAAATATTTTATTAATGTATTGAGGCGCTATTCCCTGCCCGGTATCTGTAACTGAAAATTTAATCTGTTCATTTTCATTATCTATTTTCAAATAAATAACTGAGTGATCATAGGAATACCGGATAGCATTTGAAATAAGATTCGTTAATACCCACGCTGTTTTCTCGCTATCCGCTAATACCATCGGTATATTATCGGGTATGGCAATGTCAAATTTTATTTGCTTCTGTTCGGCGGCATTTTTGTTGGCATTTATAGCATAATCCAGGATTTCCTTAGGGAAGGTAGGGAGAGAAGATAACTGGATAGTTCCACTTTCCACTTGGGTCATATTCAGCAATTCACCTGTTATTTTTAATAACCTGCTGGCGTCATCATTTATACTGTCTACTAAGCTCTGCTGTTCCTCATTTAATACGCCTATTTGTTTGTTCTCTAATAATTGCAAACTCATTTTAATAGAAGAGATAGGCGTTTTCAACTCATGAGATACGGTGGCGATAAAATTAGTCTTGGCAAAGTCAAGTTCTTTAAACGGCGTAATATTCTGGAGCAGGATCACGTTCCCAATCAGTTTCTCTTCCTTCTCTCCTGTAGGGATAATTTTAATAGGAATGATTTCTTTATCAAAATAGCTTTCTTTGTTATCTGCGTAAATTTTTATAGGCGCTTTTTTTACAGGTTCTCTGGTTGGATTATCCATATTAAAGAGATCCTGAACCAATGAACGAATCAGATCGTTGTTGACGGAAATATCCTGCACGGGTTTGCCGATTACCTGCTCCTGTTGCAGGCCGGAAATTTTCAACGCGACATTATTCATGAACAGGATATGTTTTTTATCATCCAGTCCAATTACCGGGTCGGCCATATTATTGATAAGGGTTTCAATCCTTTTCTTTTCCATCATCAATTTTTCAATATTACTGGTCTTGTACTCTTCCAGTTTCTGCGCCATCGTATTGAAGGCGGTGGCTAATTCGCCAAACTCATTATGCTTTTCAAAATGTACCCGTTTGGTGTAATTTTCTGCGGCAATTGCCTTTATGCTATCTGTTAGTTCCTGGACCGGATTGGCAATATTTCCAGGCAGGTTGATCAGTAATGTAAAGGCGATAAGAAAACAGACAGTGCCGGCCAGGGCAATCCAGAAAATAGCGCTATCGGCGGTTTCCCGGGCAATAAAACTTTTGCGTTCGATAGCATTCATATTAACGAGCATAATGCCGGTAAGGTCTGCTATGATCCGATTCACCATCGAGGTGTCGGAAGGATTTGCTTTGAGTTTGTCGAAATGTGCAGCCAGCAGATCGGTCAATTCTTTTTCTCCCGATTCGGTAATATTTATCCGTTGTTTTATTAAATTACTTTCAAAAGAGGCTATATCTTCCTGGCTGGTGATGCTACCATTTACGGCAATCAGCATTTGCCGGGAATAGTCTAAAGTATTATAGTTGGCTAATAAAATATTTTTAGTATCGGCAGATAACCTGTGAACATAAACGCTGCTGAGCGTAGTAAGAAGGGCAATCATCAAAAAGAGCAATCCAATGCCTAATACCAGTTTTTGCTTAATTTTCATCAGCTTAAAATTACAAGATCAATATTGTTTCTGGATAGTTTTTTGAGCAATTCATTGAATACATTGGTGGCCAGTATGACTTTAAGCAGACTAAAATGAGGTTTGCCAATGCAAATGGTGGTGATGTTTCTTTCCTCCGCCTGTTCCATGATAGCTTTGGCTATCAGCCTGTTTTCGACTTTTATTATTTCTGCTCCCAGTTCTGTAGCCAGTTTAAAATTATTGATTAGGTG
>JBDTVL010000503.1:0-2825 GCA_040007215.1 Flavitalea sp. | reverse complement strand
TGCGTTGAAAATTATTTTTTTAGCGTTAAAATACTGTCAAAAAATACTATCTTTTTGAGGTGGTCCACCTAAATAACTCCCCTGAAATGATAAAAACCAGAAAGATTGAAGCGCGTAAGCGGATTGCGCTGGTGGCGCATGACAACAAGAAAAAAGACCTGATAGATTGGATTGAAACTAATAAGGCGGTTCTTGTAAGGCATGAGTTATATGCCACAGGTACTACCGGGAAGCTGATCGAAGACCAGTTAGACAGGCCGGTATCCAAACTGCTAAGCGGTCCAATTGGCGGCGACCAGCAGATAGGAGCCATGATCGCCGAAGGCTTTATTGATGTGCTCATTTTTTTCTGGGATCCGATGGAAGCGCAGCCGCATGACAGCGATGTTAAGGCCCTGCTTCGCGTAGCGATTGCCTGGAACTGCATTTTAGCCTGCGACAGGTCCACCGCCGATTTTGTACTCACCTCCCCGCTGATGCTCGGCGACTACGATGTAAAGATTCCTGACTACTCGGGTTACCTCAACAGAAAGATCAATTATTAATCCTTTGCCCGTTAAACTCCCGACCTTTTCAGGGTGAAACATTCCTTTTATGTGGCGGTTCTATTATTGCATATAAACAACTGTGAAGCGTGATGGCGTTGAATTATTTGGTAGCCCTAAACTTTACAGATCAATTTGTTGAGCAAATTCTTACGATACAGCATCAGGGTAGTAGTTATAACGATTGGATTAATAGCCGCTATCTGGGTTGTATTATGGATATACATTAGCCTGAATGAGGCGTCCCTTATCGATAAGCTTTATTCAAAGATTAAAGAACGTACCCGAGGGGAAACCCGGATCGGGGGGCTTTCAGTAAGTATTTTTAAAACATTCCCGCTTGTTTCGCTTCAGATCAAAGAGGTATTACTCAGAGACAGCCTTTACCCTATTCACAAAAAGGATTTTTTAAAGGCCAAAAATATTTACCTGAGATTAAGTATCCCTGGGCTTATTTCCGGCAAATCGCCTTTGGGGAAAATCATTATCAGCGATGGGGACATCAATATTATTACCGATTCTTCAGGGGTATCTAATAATTATATTTTCAAATCAGGCCAGAACCAGGGAAACAAGGAAAAAGATCCTTATCCCTCTATACCGGAAATAGCGCTGCGTAGAATGTTATTAAGCTTTGTAAACCCGCTGAAGTCCAAGTTTCATCAAATGGATATTGATCATCTGAACGGCATCGTTAAAAATAATGACGGGATGTACGAGCTCAGTATTTCAGTGGATATGCTGGTCAAAAGCCTTGCTTTCAATACTCAAAAGGGTAGTTATATTAAAAACAAGCCCGTGAAAGGCGATTTCGGGCTTATCGTAGACGCGAAGAAAAAAGACCTGCTGATAGACGAAGCCCTGTTGAATATAGACAACCATCCTTTCATTTTTAAAGGGTGGTTTCATCTGGATAAAACATCTCCCGATTTCAATCTTTCTATCCAGGCAAAAAATATTGATTTCGATAAGATGGCGGCTCTGCTTACTGATACGCAACAGAGTAAATTAAAGGGTTATTCTTTTAAAAAACCTGTGACTATTCAGGCTACGCTGTCAGGAAAGACCCTCTATAAATATATTCCGCTGGCCGTGATAGAGATGAATGTGAAAGACAACGACCTGGTCACTGCGCAGGGAACATTTGAAAAATGCAGTTTCAACGGAAGGTTTACCAACGAAAGAATTCCCGGCAAACCGAGGATGGATGATAATGCGTTTATCCATGTCAGTAACTTTTCAGCAGAATGGGAAAAGATAAAACTGGCCGCTCAGTCAATTAAAGTTTCCGACCTGGTGGCGCCCTTCCTCGAATGCGATCTGCGCTCCATAGTAGATCTTCCTTCGCTGAATGATCTTTCTGGCAGCGGCGCCTTTCATTTTATCAAAGGATCGGGAATTATCGATATTGTATTTAAAGGACCGGTAAGCGGACGCGACAGCGTGCTGGCTAATCTGAATGGAGAAGTGGCTATAAAAGACGCCTCTATCAAATATATACCCCGGAATTTTATACTGTCTGATTGTAATGGCATCCTGAGGTTTAATAATAACGACCTGCAGGTGAACCGGTTTAATGTCCGGGTGGGGAAAACGCATTTGCAGATGAACGGGCATGCCCGGAATTTCCTGTCCATGCTCAATATAAGCCCGGAGAAATTGGCTTTATACTGGAAAGTATATGCAGACTCCCTGCATCTTGAAGATTTCAAGGCTTTTCTGTCAAGAACAGGAGATGCGCCAAAAAAGGCTGCAGGCGCAAAATTCAAGGGAGCCTCCTCGCAGGTAGATAAATTCTTCAGCGATGGCGATATCTATATTGATATCGAAACGCCGAATATGGATTACAAACACTTTAACGCTGATCATGTTCAGGCCAACGTTATTTTAAAACCTGGGGCCATGGCGCTTGAGCGTATGAATTTTCAGCATGCGAAAGGTTCTATGCAGCTTAGCGGTATCATGCGCGATGGAAAGATCAGTAATCCTGTGCAACTGCATACACGGATGAAAAATATGGACATAAAATCGCTGTTCACTTCTTTTGACAATTTTGGTCAGGATGCTGTGACGAATGCTAATCTGCAGGGTCGTTTATCGGCCGATATCGAATTCAGCGGCGCCATAACCGATAAGGCCACACTGGTGAAGGAAGCTTCCAAAGGCTCTATTTCCTTTTTACTGGAGAATGGAGAACTTAATAATTTTGAACCCATTCAGAAAATAGCGGAGAAAATATTTAAAAAGCAGGACTTTTCAGCCATACGTTTTGCTGACATT
>JBDTVL010000502.1:0-2826 GCA_040007215.1 Flavitalea sp. | reverse complement strand
CAATATCATTGCCCGAAAATAACGAAAAGCAGCTTTTCAAAGATGTGTTTGAAGGAGTTTCTGTTTCACAGCCCTTTAAACAAGGCATGTTGCAGGCTTATCCGCTTTGATTATTCAAGGATCATCCCTATTTTACAGGGCTTATCAAAGGCTACATATGACTAAATTATTATTTCTATTCCTATTAACTGGTTTTTGCCAGCTGGCATCGGCTCAGAAAAATCCTTGCCGGATCACGGTCACTACTGATTCTGCCGCCAACGTAAGAAGGGCGCAGGTTGACTTCAGCGTTGTCAGCAACGAAACAGATAATCTTTTTTGTACCGCTTTCCGGGCGGGGCCTATTTACAGTATTTACTTTGGACTGGAGATATTGAACAAACCCATCTGCTTTAAACCCGGATCGAAAGCGATCATCATTTTTACCGATAATTCCCAGGCGCAGCTTATAAATGAACAGGGCGAGAACTGTAAAGGAAATTTCCTGGTCAATACTTCAGTCAACGACAAACATTTTGTCGAAAAAGCAGAATTATTCAATGCGCTTACCGAAAAAGTAATCAAGGGTATCAGGTTTTATTCCATCCAGGGGTTTGTAGACTATGATGTAACAGAATATGATGACGCCAAAAGCGTAAAAGATTCAGATGGTTTCCGTAAATCGCTGGCGTGCTTAAAAGATATTCAGCTATAAAAGCCGATATATAGATTATATAACCATTTTTGTTACTGAAGAATGACTGTCGATAACTGGCATATATTTTTTCTTCCTCCGCCTGCCTCTCCATATTAAAAATCCGGTAACTGGAAGACTTGCACAGATCAGCGAAGCAGAAAATGCGAGTATTTTTCCGGGAAGTCCAAGCAAGGCGCCTACATGTATATCATAATTCATACGGCTGATCTTATTGGCTATGGTTGCTTTCTCAAAAGAACCGGCATAAACGCCAGTTGCCTCCAGTTCCTTCATCGTATACTGGTCGAAGTGATAATAGTCGGTATTATAATAAGTTCCCGGCCGGTGATTTACAGCGCCCTCTATAGCATCACTGTTGGTGGCAGGCTCATATACAGAGATGGTCTCTCCCGTTATAGCTTTATTTTTCATTAACTCATATACCTGGTCGGCTGCATTAACCGCCGATCGGTTAGCCATCAGCGAATCTGATAAAGGATGTTCATGTACAGGCAGCGCTATTCCGCCGGAGCTGACAAAATATAATGACCTGGCAAACCAGTCAAATCCCCAGACAAGGCCGGTCACCGCAATAAATATGGCTATCCAACTGGCATAAAAGCCGAGTACATTGTGGAGATCGTAGTTCAGTCTTTTACCGCTTGCATTCCATTTAAGCGCGAATCTTTGTTTACGGGCTGAGCGGTTCCTGGGCCACCAGAGGATAATGCCGCTAATGAGCATGAGCACAAATATCAGTGTTGCAGAAGCCACTATCGGACGGCCTATTTCGGGGGGAAGCCATAAATAAAAATGACCATCAAGAACCACCCTGAAAAAATCGCGGTTCATATTTTTAACCTTGAGTGACTGGGCTGTATGAGGGTTCAGATATACCAGCAGGTAATTTTCCTGCTCATCATAATAAGAGGCTACAGCAGATTTTCCAGCCTCCCGGTATTCAATGCCATTGGGTTTTCGGCCACCCAGTTCTTTTTGGGCAACCGGCAGCAGGGATGATGGGGGAAGAAAAGATTTATCTTCTATAATAATATCCTGGTAAGGCTCGGTAAAACTTCGGATCTCCTGCTCAAAAGCCAATATACAACCTGTAATACCAAGAAAAACGATAATGAGGCCTGAACTTATTCCTAACCAAAGATGAAGGAAGCCGGATATGCGTTTAACCAACGACTTACCTCCTTTACTCACCTTATTCTTATTTTGCCGCGCTGATATACTCAATGTAAGAATTTCAGGCAAAGCTAGTTTTGCCTGCCCCTTCCAGATTACGTATTCAGGAATTAATTTTACGGTATCAGGAAGAAAAGAACTTTATTATTTCCTATTTTCTATTACGGACCCTGCTGATCGTTTCCAGGGTCATACCCAGATAAGAGGCTATATATTTCAGTGAAATACGGTTGATCAGCGAAGCCTGGGTAGCCATAAAACGTTTATACTTTTTTTCCGCGGAAGGTATACGGCATATATAAGCCCTCTCTTCCGAGCCCCGGTAATTATGTTCCAGCAGTTTCCGCCCTATAATATTGCCCTCGGGAAAATGTTCGTACAGGTATTCGATCAGCGCAAAAGGTATAACCACCACTCTTGAATTTTCAATAGCCTGAACATATTCGTCGCAGGGCAGATTAAGTCCCATGTTCCGGATCGTGCCCACGATCTCGTTCTCATCGTTGATCCAGGTGGTGATCTCTTTCCCGGACTCACGGATATAACCGCGGATCACTCCCTGCAGGATCAGGAATAAACTGTCATTACCCAGCCCGGGTTTAACCAGGAAATTACCTTTTTTTACTTCCAGGAGGGAACTTTCACGATCCAGAACCTCCATGACAGCCTCGTTTATAGGATGAATGGCATTAAAAAAAGCAAACAATGGTGAATGGCCGCCGGTTTTTGCCCACTTCTCCGCTATCGAAATAGTTTTATTCATAACTACTATGCCTTTAATGATTTAGGGCTTTAAATTATGATTTTTTTTGACAGTTACTTTCCATCTAAATGTAGTAATTTGAAATTCTTGTTTTAAACCCGGCTCAAAGCTGCATTAAAGCAGCGGTTTAACAGGAAAAAATGTCATTTCTTTGTGTTTAATACCTGAAAATCATAGTCTAATCCACTTGTTA
>JBDTVL010000501.1:0-2831 GCA_040007215.1 Flavitalea sp. | reverse complement strand
TACCCAATTGATAGCCCAGACCTTTCGGGAAGCCTGTGATGTTGCCGCCGATTACGGCGAAAAGCTGGCTGCCGAAGGCGAGATCTGCTGGGGAGGAATGCATAGCTGGAAAACGATGATCGATACGCTGGAAGCTGTTGACAGACCTAATATCGGCTTCCAGGCCGATATGTCGCACACCTTTTTATACCTGCTTGGCTATAACCGCGAACAGGACAGGATACTTCCCGCTGATTTCCAATGGAGCGACCGCGAAGCGCTGACGGAAGGACTTAAAACGCTTACCAAAGCGCTACGTCCCTGGACTATTGATTTTCATGTGGCGCAGAATGATGGAACGGCTTATGGCGCAGGATCGCACGATAAAACAGGCCGTCATTGCCAGGCAACGGATCCGAACGGTAAACTGGATATCGCTCACGACGCCGGATTTTGGTTAAGAGGAGAAGATGGGCAATTGACAAAAGCGTTTAAGCATATCTGTTGGGACGGATGTATGTTTCCTAACGAGGTGTTGAACCGCCAGCAAACCTGGAACGATATCCTTGCCAAAATGATCGAAGTGCGCAATCTCCATGGTTGGTACGAGGCTATTTAAGCGATAAATTTTACTCCATTTTTAATACCGGATGATATGGCTGCAAAAAAAGAATTACGCATAGGACTTATAGGAGGCGGGCTGATGGGCAGAACGCATTCCAATGGATATAAAAGAATAGGTGATTTTTTTCCTGAACTTCAATATCGGCCTGTACTGCAGGCTCTTTGTTCCAGAAGGGAAGAGAAAGCAAAAGCATTTGCCGAACAATGGGGATATGCTTCTTACGAAACCGACTGGAGAAAAGTTATTGCTCGTAAAGATATCGATGCTGTAGATATCTGTACGCCAAATGATACCCATGCTGAAATTGCCATTGCGGCGGCGGCGGCCGGCAAGATCATCCTCTGTGAAAAACCGCTGGCGCGAACGCTGGAGGAAGCGCAACAGATGGTAGATGCTGTAGAAAAGGCGGACGTACCAAATACCGTTTGGTATAATTACCGCCGTGTTCCTGCGGTTACCCTTGCCAAACAAATCGTAGACTCAGGAAAATTGGGCAGAATATTTCATTACCGCGCTAACTTTCTACAGGACTGGACCATCAATGCCGATCTGCCGCAGGGCGGCGAAGCTTTATGGCGCCTGGACTCAGATGCAGCAGGGTCGGGCGTTACCGGCGATCTGCTGGCGCATTGTATTGATACCGCTATGTGGCTTAACGGAAGTATTACGGATGTGTCGGCAATGACAGAAACTTTTGTCAAGGAGCGTGTGCACCAGCTTACCGGCAAAGTGCAGAAAGTAGGAATAGATGATGCCTGTCTTTTTCATTGTCATTTCAGCAACGGATCGCTGGGGCTTTTCGAAGCTACCCGTTATGCCAGGGGGCATAAGGCCCTGTATACTTTTGAGATCAATGGCGAACATGCTTCTATCCGCTGGGATCTTCATGATATGAACAGGCTGGAATATTTCGATCATGCCGATGATTCCGTAGTTCGAGGATGGCGTTCGATACATGTTTCCGACAGTGACCAGCCTTACATGAAAAGGTGGTGGATACCCGGCACCAGCATAGGCTACGAACATACATTCGTTCACCAGGCGGCGGATTTTTTAAAGAGCCTCGAAAGCGGATCCATCTGCGCGCCCAATTTCAGGGATGCGCTGCAAACGCAGAAAGTATGCGAAGCGGTAATTGCTTCCGCTAACTCAAAAAGCTGGAAGGATACCGGCGCAGCATCATTGTCAACAGAAAAGAAATAAATAAACCGTTTTCATATGTATCATTGTTTAAGTTCCCTCGCAGGCTCGTTTCAGAAGATCGGGCTCATGGCATTCATCGTGATTTTTGGCTGTAACATGCCCAATAAAACAACAAAGAGCGAAGAGGCAAAAGAAGTAGTTGCCAATAACGACGATGGCTACAAGCCTATGTTTGATGGAAATACTTTGAATGGCTGGGATGGCGATACTACTTACTGGAGAATGGAAAATGGTATTTTGGTGGGCGAGACCACTCCTTCAACACTACTTACTGTGAATACGTTTATCATCTGGAGAGCTGGCGTTACCGCCGACTTCGAGCTGAAAACAGATTTCAATATTACTTCTGAAGGTAATAGCGGTATCCAATATCGAAGCGTGGAAGTGCCGGGCATTCCTCATGCGCTGAAAGGTTACCAGGCCGATATCGATGGAAAGAATACTTACACCGGGTTAAACTACGAAGAAAGAGGAAGGACTTTTTTGGCAAAAAGAGGGGAGAGCCGGAAAATAGAAACGGGCAAAGAACCGGAGCTGGTAAAAGCTATTGGTACGGAAGATAGTTTACGTTCGCTGATAAAAGTGAATGACTGGAACGAATATCATTTAATTGCGCATGGCAATCATATGCAGCAATATATTAATGGCGTTCTGATGAGTGAAGTAGTAGACAATGATACGGTTAATCGCAAGATGTCTGGTTTACTCGGTCTGCAGGCGCATGTTGGTCCTCCGATGAAAGTGCAGTTCAGGAATTTGAGAATTAAGCAGGAGTAGAATGGTGAGTATGTTTTTTTGTATTTAATCTGCATGAAGTCTGATTGAATATCTGAATATTCCAATAGCAATTAAAATACGATAGCTAGCTATCGTATTTTTTTTATTTGCCTTATCATTTGCAGGAAATAATCCCTTGGCGGCTGTATGCACCGGACGTAATCCGTCAACGATCATCCAGCCCTAAATTTCAAGTGCATAATACCGCTTTAATAAGCGCACAGAGAAATGATCTGTTTAAAGATAC
>JBDTVL010000500.1:0-2831 GCA_040007215.1 Flavitalea sp. | reverse complement strand
TATATACTTTTTTCCTGCCCGATCTTCGGTATCACAATCCTGATCAATCCTCCCTGTACAATAGCTACCATCAGTCCTACAAAACCCAGTGAATAACCTACCCAGGCCTCATTCCAGCTAAACTTCCACATATTATAATATGCCCAGGCGCTCTGAACGGCATGCGACGCGATATACAATAAGGTAATGCTACTGATCAGCCCCAGTATTGCCGGGTATTTTTTGAGTTGAAGTAAAGAACCCAGCGGATTCGCTCGTTTCCAGTCGAACTCACGTCTGTGTTCCTTTGATAAAGATTCCGGAAGAATGAAATATCCGTACGCTGCATTGAGCAGGCTCAGTCCCGCAGCCACAAAAAAGGGAACCCTCGATCCAAACTGGCCCAGAAGTCCACCCATTACCGGACCTATAATAAATCCTAATCCGAATGCAGCGCCTACCATACCAAAATTCTGCGCGCGCTTTTCCGGTGGGCTGATATCGGCGATATATGCAGTGGCAGTAGAAAAGCTGGCGCCGGTAATGCCTGCAATAAGTCTTCCTACAAATAGCCAGGCAATGGTCGGCGCAAAAGCAAGAAAAATATAATCAATACCAAAGCCAAGCAAGGAAGCTAACAGTACAGGTCTTCTTCCAAATTTATCGCTCAGGTTGCCGATCAGCGGAGCGCATATAAATTGCATGATGGCATAAGCAAAAGTGAGCCAGCCGGCATATTCAGAGGCCAGACTGAGGTCGCCATGTATCAGTTCGCGGATAAGCGTGGGAAGAACTGGAATAATAATGCCAAGCCCAGTTACATCAATTAATAAAGTGATAAAAATAAAGCTCATTGCCGCCGGTCGCGAAGATGTCATCTGAAAATTAATTTATTGCTTAAGTAAATATCGCACAATTGCTGAACGGCTATCTTCCGGCGAAGTAGCTTCGTTATATACTTTTAATATTCCGGGATTATACATATTCAGGAGCCTGATATTATTTTCTCTCCCGACAGCAGAAAATCGGTTAGACCAACGAGGTAAAATTTCATATTGCAATTTACCCTTCCATGCCCTTATAAGAACTTTAATAGAAACAATTATTACTAATTGTTAGTTAACCGATAGCGCTAACGGCCATTATCTGGTCGGACGGAGATTTGCTTATTTAAGCATCTATCGAATCATATACAACAACTCTTTTCCACAGATGCTTACAGGCAGCCACGAATTCGAGATGTAAGGGATCTACCTGGTAACCTTCTTCATCTTCCTTACTGCCAAAAACCAGCATCCACGACACGGCATACGAATTTTCTACAACATCGCGGTTAGTGTCGGCAGGTTTTCCGATATGGAACATTTTCAGGCTGGTTACCTTGCTGAGTTTTTGTAATCCTTCCAACAATTGACGGAGATCTTCCTTGCTTTCGGGATTATTCAGCCAGAAATATACATGGTGAATAAAGATATCTTTTGCGGTCATAACGAATGATTATTTACGACAAATATACCTAAACCTGCCGCAAGGAACGCCTGACCGGAAATCCGGTGGAATATTGCATCATTAAAAGATCAAAGCGGATACTTACGTTCGGCCAGCAGCTTGTCCGCTATCCTCCTTTTCGCGTCCTTGCTGTTGAAAGGCTGCGACTTGGTAAACCGTTTAATACCCATCAGCATCATTCTTTGTTCATCTCCTTCTGCAAAGGCATTGATAGCGTCCCTTCCATGTTTGCCGATCCTGTCTGCGGCATCATAAAGAAAAGTTTGTACCATATCTTTTTCCTGCTGGCAGGCCGCTTCTCCTTTTAATTCATATAGTTTGATCAGCCTCAGCAAACTGCTTTCCGCAATAAAAGTATCCATGGCCATATCGGCGATATGCATCAGTATTTCCTGTTCGCTTTCTATCTTTGTCATCAGCTTCTGAACAGCGGCGCCGGCGGTCATCAGGATGGCTTTTTTAAAATTAATGATCGCCTTTTTTTCTTTGCCGAACAATTCATCGTCTTCGGCGCCAAATTCGGGTATGCTCATCAGTTCACGCGATACTGCGGTAGCGGGGCCCATCAGGTCCAGCCTTCCTTTCATGGCGCGTTTCAGCACCATATCCACGGTAAGCAGTCGGTTGATTTCATTGGTTCCTTCGAAGATGCGGTTGATGCGGCTGTCGCGGTAAGCTCTTGAAATAAGATACTCATCGCTGAAACCATTACCTCCATGGATCTGCACGCCTTCATCCACTACAAAGTCGAGTATCTCGCTGCCATATACTTTCAGAATTGCGCATTCGATGGCATATTCATCGGCCCCGCCAAGCAGCGCTTCATTAAAAGGCTTGCCGGCATCCAGCAGTTCATGTTCGTGCTTATCGATCCAGTTAGCCGTTCTGTATAATGAACTTTCGCAGGTCCATAACCTGATGGCCATTTCTGCGATCTTGTTTTTGATGGCGCCGAAGTTCGCGATAGGCGTTTTGAACTGTTCCCTGGTCAGCGCATACTCAATAGAGGTAGTAGCTGCTCTTTTAGAAGCGCCCAAAGCCGCCGCGCATAATTTTAATCTTCCTATATTAAGAATATTGAAGGCGATGATATGCCCTTTTCCTCTTTCTCCTAATAGGTTTTCAACAGGGATCTTTGCATCCTGAAAATACAATTGTACCGTAGAAGAACCCTTGATGCCCATCTTATGCTCTTCGGGGCCCTGTGTAAATCCTTCAAAGCCTCTTTCTACTATAAAAGCGGTGAATTCTTTTCCGTCAATTTTAGCGAATACGGTATATATGTCGGCAAATCCTCCATTCGTGATCCAGCATTTCTGACCATTCAGCAGATAGTATTTTCC
>JBDTVL010000499.1:0-2847 GCA_040007215.1 Flavitalea sp. | reverse complement strand
CATTAATCTTCTTTAAGCGGCGGCCCTACTATTTCCATTTCATTATCCAAAAACACTTTGGCAATCTGTTCCTTTGATGGTTCATGTTCCAGCGCAGCCATGGTTACGAAGAAATTTTCCATTTTTCCCGCTGGTTGAAAGGTGACCGTCACTTTTCCTTTTTCGCTTACCTGGGTCCAGGCATGAGGTATTTTTTTGGGTAGAAAAATGCTGTCTCCTGCCATTAATGAATATTTGTCTTCACCCACCAGGAACAGGTATTCACCTTCCAGGATATAAAAAACTTCATCCTGGAAATGATGGACATGTAATGGCGTTCCTCTTTTTGGCGACATGCTGGTTTGTTCAAACACGGCTAAGGCTCCATTATTATCACTGCCGGAAATTTTCAGGTCGAGGATATTAGCGTTTACTCCTTTCAGTTGTATATGTCCGTGAATTCTTCCTTCACCGGCTTTAATTTTAAAGCCTTTATCAGTATGGTCAGCGTAACCTGAGTTTTTGGTAAACGCCTTTATGGGAAGAGCCGCAAGAAATGCAGCCAGGAATTTGCTCCTTTTCATATCAGTAACATTAAATGGAAGGAATAATGCATGAAAATAGCAGAAATATTAAAAGCCGCAGCGCACTATGTGTGTACTGCGGCTTTTAATATGTGTATTACAGAGCGGCCGCCTTTAATTCGGCAATATCCAGTTTGCTCATTTTAAGCATGGCCTGCATCACTTTACCCGATACTCCCGTGTCTTTACTATTCAGTAGTTCACCTAATATGTTTGGAACGATCTGCCAGGACAGGCCATATTTATCTTTCAGCCAGCCGCATCTTGATTTTTCCCCGCCCTCTGACAGCTTTTCCCAGAAATGATCTACTTCTTCCTGCGTTTCACACTTAACAAAAAGCGAAATGGCTTCAGTGAAATGAAACATAGGACCGCCATTTAACACCATAAATTCCTGTCCTTCGAGGTAAAACGTAGCAGTCATTAATTGTCCGCCTCCGATGCGGGAAATATTGCCAATTTTTGCGCTCTTGAAGATGGAAGTATAAAAGTTCATGGCCTCTTCGGCATTATTATCGAACCATAAGAAAGGAGTGATCTTTTGCATATACCTGTATTTTTATTTATTTTAAAAAAGTTCAGGCAATAAATGTAGCAGGATAAAATCAACTTATTGGGGTCAAATACGACAATCTAAAGGGTTGATCGCGTCGAACGAAAAATTCTAAGAAATATTATTTTTTAATAGCGCTCACTTCCACTTGCCAGTCGGCGCCGCTTTCTATTTTATAAGTATTCGCAAAGCTGCCCTGGTTCAGCGCAAAGGATAATTGCAGTAAACTGTTCAAATAAGCAAGCGGTTTTCCTTTTGCCACTTCGCCGAAGGTCTGGCTGTAAGGCATAATGCCTGAGTATACCTGTTTATGCTGTTTATAAATCGTTACCTGTAGTTTATCGCCGAATTTTATTTTCAACTGGTTGAAAAGATCGGCTGGAATATTTGTCCAGAGATTTCCATATTGCACATCCAGTATAGCAATGGTTCCTTTTAAAATCCGGCCTTCCAGCTTTGCTTGCTGGAAAGGGATCTTCACTACTTCAGGCGGTAATTCTGCGCCTACTTCTTCAAAACTAATAGCTCCCGCCGCCAGTCGCGCAGCGGTATAAGCATATACATCCCGTCCATGAAAAGTATAGGATTTTTCAGAATCTTTCCTTCTGTTGATGGCTTCATTAATTTCTCTCAGGGAAGCTATGCCCAGCGATGCTCCGATAAGTGTAAGCGTGCCATTGTCGGGCGTTACGATAAAATGACCTGACTGAGTTTTTAAGACAACTGATTTTCTCTGCGTGCCCACGCCGGGGTCAACCACCGACACGAATACTGTTCCTGTGGGCCAGTACCTGACGGTCTGCTCCAGCCTGTATGCCGCTTCCCATATATTATATGCTGGGATCTCATGGGTGAGATCGTAAAGTTGCAGATCTGTGGAAACGCCGAGACAAACGCCTTTCATCGCCGAGACTGCGCCATCTTTTAAGCCAAAGTCGGATTGAAAAACAACTATCCTGTTCTGTGCGCTGCACCATGCTATTAATAGCAGGTGGAATAGTATAATTGGCAGAAGATGACGAAGAACTTTCATGAAGTGTGTTTAATAATTCCATACAAAAATATTAACTTATCGGTTCGCAGTGAAATAATTTGCGGAAGTTATCATAGTAGAAAAAATGATTTTCACCGGAACAGCCTGTTCTTATTTTCCAGGGCATCATAAGAAAGAAGTACATTCACTGCATAGAGGAATAAAAATACCGATTCCGTTATTTTTTCGTTTGAAAGCCATAGAGATGATTAAGCCATAAAAAATAAATTAACCAACAAATACTGCGTGAGCAAATCTGATAAACTGGTCATTATTATTTTATCCCTGAGTATACTTTTGCATGTGGGAGCATGGATGCTGGGTTTATGGAAACATAAATTGCTGCAGTATATTTCCCCGTTGAATGCGGTTGTTGCGATAGGATTTTTGGGCTATTGGATTCAAAATGAATTAAGGATCACACAACATTATATAGAAACGCGGGAAATAGTTTTCTTAAGCCTGGAAAGCCTGATCCTGGTGTTTTCAATATACTCTTTAATAGCAGTTCAACCAGGCAACTGGGTCAGAATAACCCATTACGTTATTTTCTCGCTCAATTTAACTGCGATGGTGTTGTTCCTGATCTTTATGGCCAACTTCAAGATCACCAAATTGTTCTAACAGGTATTATTTCTTCAGTAATTCTATGATCATTTGTTGATTTTTGAGAATCATTTCCAGGCTTTTTTGGTTAT
>JBDTVL010000498.1:0-2852 GCA_040007215.1 Flavitalea sp. | reverse complement strand
TCCGGCGCCTGTGGGTAAGATGTTCTATCCGCTGATGCTGGATGGATTTGACAGCGAGAACTGCGAGTTTTATTTAGGCGAAAAATGTTTATACGATTCAGTGCATATCCGGTACACTAATTCCGCTTCGCCCGACCCCTCCGTGATCTCCGATAAACACAGCATCGGCGCCAGTTATATTCCCTTGCAGGATTCTATGCTGGTAATGATAAAACCCCAGTTGCCTTTTGCGGATGAAGCCAGGAACCGGGTAGTGATGCAGTGGTTGTCGGGCGCTAAAACAGCAGTGCAGAAAATACAATGGCAGCATGAGTGGGCATATGCGAAGTTTCGCGATTTCGGAACGTTTCAGTTAGTAACTGACCTGGAGCCGCCGGAGATCATTCCTTCGGGTTTTGCAGACGGCGCTAATCTGCGTTCTGCGTTAAGGCTTGTTTTTACAGTGAAGGATAATCTTAAGACCGTCAAAAATGTCAGGGCTGAACTGGATGCTAAATGGCTTCGGTTTACCAACGATAAAGGAGGGGCTTTCATTTATAATTTCGATGAGAAATGCGCTCCCGGCGCTCATCAGTTAACGATCTATGCAGAGGATGAGGCAGGAAACAAAAATGTAAAAAGCATTTCATTTACCAGATAACAGCAGGATGACCCATTTACAGGAAGGCGATAAGGCCCCGGCATTTTCAGGTATTGATCAGAACGGAAAAAAAATATCATTATCGGATTTTAAAGGTAAAAAACTGGTACTCTATTTTTATCCGCAGGATGATACGCCTACCTGCACCGTGCAGGCCTGCAATCTCCGCGACAACTATGCGCCGCTAAGAAAAAACGGATATGAAATTGTTGGCGTGAGCCCCGACCTGCCTGCTAAACATAAAAAATTCGAAATAAAATACAGCCTTCCTTTTACCCTGATCGCCGACCCTCAACATTCTATTATAGATCAGTATGGCGTATGGGGAGAGAAGTTATTATACGGGCGTCATTACATGGGACTTCACCGCACTACTTTTGTTATTGATGAAAAAGGAATTATCGCTAAAATATTTCTGAAACCGAAAAGTAAGGCGCATGCCGAAGAGATCCTTAAATAGGACAGAAATAGTTTCCCTTTCCTGGCAACTTCTGCTAATTCCCTAACGTATTCTAACAAAACAAGGGATGAAGAAAACCTTTATGCTTAGTCTGATGTGTCTTACAGGAATTGTTCTGAAGGCGCAGGACCCGGACCTGTTGCGATCTCTGGACTCATTACCGCCAACAAAGGAATACACATCGAGCGCTTTTAAATCATCAAGGGTCATCAATGGTCAATCTATTGAGATGATTGGAAAGAATACCATGGATTTCCGGATCCTCCATCGGTTTGGACCGGTGAACCAGGGAGTGAAACAATTTTTTGGCCTCGACCAGGCTTCGATGCGTATGGGATTTGATTATGGCCTTACCAATAACCTCACCATAGGTATTGGAAGAAGCACGTTGCAAAAAGAACTCGATGGATTTATCAAATTCCGTCCTGTCCGCCAGTCCACTGGTCCTGGAAGTTCTCCGGTAACTGTGGCGCTGGTGGCGGGAATGGCGGCTATTACCGTTGAAAGCTCTTTGTATAAACAAACCAGCGACCGCATGGCTTATTATTACCAGGCCATAGTGGGCAGAAAGTTTTCTTCTAAGTTCTCTTTGCAGTTGAGTCCTACGCTGGTGCACAGGAATAATGTGCAGCCTGCCGATGCGAATGATATTTATGCGCTCGGCCTGGGAGGAAGGTATAAGTTTAGCAAGCGCATGGCTTTTGTGATGGATTATTTCTATGTGGCCAATGGCCTGCCGAAAAAACAGAATTATAATCCGCTGTCGGTAGGTATTGATATTGAAACCGGGGGTCATGTGTTCCAGTTACATTTTTCCAATGCCAGCGGCATGAATGAAAGAGCTTTTATTGCTGAAACCACCAACGACTGGGGTAAGGGCGATATTCAGTTCGGGTTTAACTTATCGCGTTTGTTCAGCTTTGGAAAAATGAAAGAAGGGGCAAAGTTATAAGCGATGAAATTATATAGCTATGAGTGGGGGCTTTCGTTTTAATGTCAATGAAGCCGACTGCGGGCAATATTCAAGCGCCATTCATTGTATAAACGATACGGCAAGCAAATTTTTCAGCGATAATAAATGAATGTTATGATCAGTAAACTGGCATGTGTTGTTTTTTTTGGGATGCTAATAACTGTCAGCGGCTGCTCTTATAAAAAGGATATTCCGGCCACCGACGATTGCTCCGGCGTGGTTATTTCCTATACCGACCAGATCAGGCTCATATTTGAAAACACCTGCGCGGTTCCGGATTGTCACAATGCCACCAGCACGAATATAGGAGGTCCGTTTACCACTTATGCGCTGATCAGGAATAAGTCTCTGAAAATAAAACAACAGGTGGTTAGCGGTATAATGCCCCAGGGGTCATCCCTTACCGCTACCCAGATCAAAGCGATCCGGTGCTGGGTAGATTCGGGCGCTCCGGAAAATTAATATTAAAAATTATTGCGATGAAAAGTTTAATGATTATGGCGTTATGCGCTATGATGGCGCATGGTTATGCGCAAACGAAATTCTTTACCCGATCGGGTAAGATCAGTTTTTTTTCGAGGTCGCTGATAGAAAACATAGAGGCGGTGAATAAATCGGTAACCTGCGTTATAGATATTTCCACCGGTAATATCCAGAGCGTTTTAAAGATGAAGGGGTTCGGATTTCGAAAATCGCTGATGCAGGAACATTTTAATGAGAATTATGTGGAAAGCGATAAATACCCGCAGGCTGAGTTCAAAGGTAAGATCACGAATAAT
>JBDTVL010000497.1:0-2853 GCA_040007215.1 Flavitalea sp. | reverse complement strand
AAGATGCGTATATCGCCTTCTCGTATCCGTACCTGGTTTATTTATGTTTCATTCCTGACCATGGGATCGCCGCTGATCGTTTATTTTTTCGTGGCTTTCTGGATGAATATCAAGAGATATATTCTCTCTTTTCGCCGGAACCCGCTCTGGTACCAGTAATTTATACCACCGCTTTTCTCAGCCTCACCAGTTCCTGTAACAACTTTTCCAGTTTATCCAGTTTCAGCATATTCGCTCCATCGCTTTTAGCCACAGCAGGATCAGGGTGCGTTTCTATGAATAAGCCATCGGCTCCTGTGGCAATAGCTGCTTTGGCGATGGTACCGATCAGTTGGGGGTTACCCCCGGTTATCCCGCCTGCCTGGTTGGGTTGCTGCAGGCTATGCGTACAGTCCATCACTACCGGAACGCCCAATTCCTGCATAGCCGGAATATTCCGGTAATCTACTACCAGGTCCTGATAGCCAAATGTTGTTCCTCTTTCCGTAAGCATGATCTTGTTATTGCCGGCATTTTTTATTTTTTCAACGGCAAACTTCATCGACTGCCCGCTCAGGAACTGGCCCTTTTTCACATTTACGATCTTTCCTGTTTCTGCGGCTGCGATCAGCAGATCGGTCTGCCGGCATAAAAAAGCCGGAATCTGTAGGATGTCAATATATTTTGCGGCTATTTCCGCTTCTTCATGCGCATGAATATCAGAGGTAGTAGGCAGCCCGAAGGTTTTCCCGGTCCTGTTCACCAGTTCCATCGCTTTTTCATCGCCGATGCCGGTGAAAGAAGACCCGCTGGTGCGGTTCGCCTTTCGGTAAGAGGCTTTGAATACGTAAGGTATGCCGAGGCTGCTGCAAATAACCGAAACTTTTTCGGCCACTTCCAGTACCAGGTCTTCCGATTCCACCACACAAGGTCCTGCGATCAGAAAGAAATTCTTTTCATCGTACGACTGCCCGGCAAAAAGATCGGTTAAAAATTTTTCCATGAAGCAAAATTAATGCAAAACACAAGTAAAAGGCGCTATTCCTTCAGAAGCCTAATGAGTAATTAAGCATGGAAGTATTAACGGGATTATTTATAAACACTGGCAGTTATAAGGGGTGAGATAGCATCATCGAATCTTATATGATCCTTCAACTTTTCCTGCACGAACCTTCAGTGGCGTATTATTGCAAATTCCTGCCGCCTGAGAGGTCAGATTCATCCTTCTTATATTTGATGAATCATACTTACTTTTTATCAGAACACTAACGCATGATCAAAGAAAAAATACTTGTCATTGGCGCTTCAGGGCAGATCGGCGTTGAGCTGACCCTGGCGCTGAGAAAGATATACGGCAATGCCAGCGTGGTAGCCTCCGACCTCCGCGAAGAGAACGACCTCCTGAAGGGAACAGGTCCTTATGTTTCTCTCGATATCATGAATAAAGAAATGCTGCATGTGCAGGTGATCCGCCAGAACATCACGCAGATATACCTGCTCGCGGCGATCTTATCCGCCACCGGCGAAAAAAATCCAGGCCTTGCCTGGAACCTCAATATGCAGGGACTGCTCAATGTGCTGGATATTGCCCGCGAAGAAAAACTGCATAAGGTGTACTGGCCAAGCAGTATCGCGGTATTCGGACCTACTTCCCCCAAAATAAATTGTCCGCAGCAAACCATTATCGAACCTAGTACGGTATATGGCATTAGTAAATATGCCGGTGAGTTCTGGTGTAATTATTTCTTTCAGCGTTATGGCGTGGATACTCGCAGCCTGCGTTATCCCGGGCTGATCAGCTATAAATCTGCTCCCGGAGGCGGCACAACAGATTATGCCATCAGCATCTTCCATGAAGCGCTGTCGGATAATCATTACGATTGTTTTTTGAAGGAGGATACCTACCTGCCCATGATGTACATGCCCGACGCTATCCGGGCAACCATAGAACTAATGGAGGCTCCCGCGGAAAAAATCTCGGTACGTACCTCTTATAATTTATCGGGCATGAGTTTCTCGCCAAAGGAAATAGCCGCGGAAATAAAAAAATATATTTCCGGTTTCACCATCAGTTATCAACCCGATTACCGGCAGGACATAGCCAATAGCTGGCCGCAGAGTATTGATGATAGTACCGCCCGGAATGACTGGGGATGGAAACCGCAGTATGATCTCGCTAAAATGACAGAAGATATGATGACGAATATGAAGGAAGAGCAGTTGAACCAGTTATAAGCTCGATATATCGGCTACGGTTCTTTTTTCGAGTATCTTGAGGGTAGAATCTCTCACGAGTATCATGGTATCATGAATACCGCAATGTTTTTCATCGCAGTTTTTACATCGCTCATAAAAATAAAGACTTGCGCAAGGCAGCATGGCAATGGGCCCGTCGATGGTCCGGATGATACGCGCCAGCGGAATATCTTTCGGCGGGATACGAAAAAAGTAACCGCCGCCCTTTCCTTTCTTACTTTCCAGCACGCCTTCATTTTTCAGGTGCAGTAGAATATTCTCAAGAAATTTCAGGGGAATCTTTCTTTTACGAGCAATTTCGGCAATAAGCGTTGGCTCATTAGAAGGCCTGTCAGCCATATACATCAGCGCCTGGAGGGCATATTGAGCTTTTTTCGAAAGCATTAATGAAAAATTTCAGTAATATAATTAATTAGGATCGATACCCAGCACATCATTCATAGTATATATTCCTTTTTTGCCCCGAAGGAACTCTGCCGCCAGTACTGCGCCTGTGGCAAATCCTTTCCTGCTGTGCGCCGTATGAATGATCTCGATATCATCTATTGCCGAATGGTACCGGATAGAATGCGTGCCGGGAGCGGGGTCGGTCCTTTCACTTATCACCGATAATTCGCT
>JBDTVL010000496.1:0-2873 GCA_040007215.1 Flavitalea sp. | reverse complement strand
TTTATTTTGCTGGTTTAGTTAATGAATTTCATCCCTTTTTCTTTCATCATTTCCAGGGTATTCAACAGTATCAGAAAACGAGTTTCTTCCTTTGCGTTTAATATCTTGCTTTCTATCTCCAGGTTATCGGCCTGCTTGCCGCCATACTTCGATAAAGTCCATAACACTTCGGGGGTATTCTGGTTTCTCGAAATATTCCAGTCAGACAGCGAGTCCATATTATTTGTCCACATCTGCATTAGCTCACGAAGCTGCGACTGTTCCTCGCCATTTTGCATAACCAGCGATGCAATATAATTATTAAGCGGGCTCCTCGTTCTGCTCCAGCGTTCAGGCACAATGGAAAACATTTTTATTTTCTGGCGGTAAATTTCAACCGATTCAGGATGACCAAGCCTATATTCACAATACGCCGCCATGAGGTCCTGGAGACGTTCGTCCGGATCATAGGGCCGGCCCTCTCCCAGCGATTCCGGCCAGCGTCTTGAAAGGTTGAGATATTTTAAGGCCTCTTTAAATTTATTCTGTTTCATTTTATTCCTGGCCAAAGCCAGGCTGGCCAATTCATAGATCTCATGCCCTTCCCTGGCACCCTCCTGGGGTAAAATAAGCGTTTTGTTCAGGATCACGATAGATTTTTCAGGGTTTCCATTGTTTAAGAGGGCTTTTGCATAATTTATCCTTGTTACCGGGTTGGAAGGAAAATAACCAAATGCTTTTTCCGCGCTCTGCAACTGTAACACAGTATTATTTTCTGATGCGTAATGGTTAACCAGGTATTGCCAGGCGCGCCAGTTTTTCGGATCAATACTTACGCTCCTGGTAAGATCGTTAACGGATGTTTCATTACTGAATAAAGCCGACCTGGCAATATAAAAAGGCGCATAGTCGGGAACGTTAGTGCAACTTTGGAAAAGTTTTTTAGCGCTGGCGGTATCCCGGTTATTCCAATGGATCAATCCCAGGTAATAAGTGGTTTTCCAGGAATTGTTCATTTTCATCGCCCATTCCAGTACCGGTATATCTTCAAGCCGGAAAGGAAACACCAGTTCCGGCGACATGCCCGTAGCTTTCTGAAGCCAGGATATTCCTCCGCCAGTATGATTCCTGTTCAGGAATGCCAGCCGGTAGTATACCATCGGGTGTTCGGGCGATTTTTCGAGAATGAAAGCCGCTTCCTCCAGCAGATCAAGCGCCGAATATTCCGAAGCTATCTCCAGGTAGGTTTCATAAGGAAGTTCGTTGGCGATAAGAGAAGTAAATGCGCTGAGCTTTTCAGCGCCGGGCTGAAGAAAATACAATTCAGCCCTCGCAAAATGACTTAATGGATCTATGGCTAATAAAGCCTCCAGCGTTGCACGCGCTTCCTGTATATGTTTCTGTTTACGGTACGCCACCGCCAATGTTTTGTAAGCGGTAAGATTGAACTTATTATAGGAAATCGCATTGTTTGCATTAACAACCGCCTTGTCATAATCTTTCCTGATCGTACTGATCTCCGCGATCATGGCATAAGCAGCTGACCTGTATTCCATTGTTCTAACGGCAAGACTTAACGCTTCCAGCGCTTCCGTATAATTTCCCAGCTTTCTTTGAATAGCGCCGTACATGTAATTTGCCGATCCGTCATACAGGCTGAAGCTAAGCGTTAGTCGCGCGTATTTTAGTCCTTCTGCATATTTCGCCTGGCGGTAATATAATTCCGAAATGCGCGATAACGCTTCGCTGTGAGAAGGCTCTTTTTCGATACACTGACCATACAGGTTCATCGCCTCATCGAAATTTCTCATGGAATACTGTTCCTCCGCCATACGAAAGGTTCTTTCTGCCGATGCTTCATCATGCAAACTGTCGTTATATCTTACCGGTTTTTCGGTCAGGAACTCACGGTTGCCGGAAGCATAATATAATTTCTTATGCCCGATATTCACTTTAACCTGCTCCCTGTTATTCGCCGACAGCGCCACTACCCTGCTAAAATTTTCCAAAGGATTCAGCTTCACCAACTCTGTAAGCAAAGTCAATCCGTTCAGAGATACTTCCAGGCTATCCTCGATGCGTTGCAGCGGACTAACGGTGATATACATACTATCTTCTTTAAATTCCACATTCAGCGTACCATACAGGTTGGCATCGGACATTCCTTTGGTGTCTTTTACGGGAAACCAGTAATCCGATTTTGTTTCGGCATATAATGGTTTATGCGATAATTGCCGGTAAGGACTATGATAACCGCTTTTCTCTTCGGGCTGGTTGAACATAGCGCCCGACTGCGCTTCTATATACTGCCCGTCATTATCCGTCAGCAGGTCTTCCCAGATAGCGCCGCTTCGTGCCAACGACCATATCCAAAGTTTCTTTCCTGGCGCATCAGAATAGGGCGACCAATGTCCGAAACCAAATTCCGAATCGTGCCAGTAACCGCCAAACCAGTTCCGGTAATTGCCTACCACATGATACGATTTGCTATCGCCGAAATTATTATTCCTGTAGAGAGAGAGATCCCGGCCCTGGCTATCTATGGGCCAGGGGCTGGCCAGCCCGTCATGACCTATATGCTGGTTTCCGGGAAAGTAAAATTGCAGGTCGTTGGAAGCTTTGAATGCTGCATTCTCCCACGATAAATAAGCATGATGTAAGGGTGTGGGATTAAACCACATGCTTTCGGTTTCAAAATAGGCTTTGTCTTTAGGCAGGTTTATTTTAACCCTCCATTCGCTGCGCGAGGCAAGATCCAGTCCACCCACCACGCAGGTAACGCTTCCATCGGGATTTTGCAGAGTGATATAATCCACCGCCGCCGCCGCCCAGGGTGCATGCCCAAGGTCAAGGCCAAAATTATGCTCCACGCCCCCGCTTGTCCAGGGACCACG
>JBDTVL010000495.1:0-2894 GCA_040007215.1 Flavitalea sp. | reverse complement strand
TTACCGATGTCCAAACGACTTGACAGGTAAGCGAACTGATCGTTTATACCATTCAGGTAATATTCAGCAGCATCTCCGGCGCTGATCAATCCTCTTTCTCTCGCTTCAGCCAAAATAAACTGCACTTCAGAATAGGTCAGTATTATTCCCTGTGCAGCCGTTTTAGAAGCCTGCGGAAAAGCAGAAGCAGGCTGAAGGATCGGAGATACCTGCGACTGGTTATTGGTACCGCCGCCATAGGATGACTCTGCCGTGCCTATTCCATTTGGCACGCCGCCGTATACAGGCGTTCCGGAATTAGCGCTGGCAGGCGTTGGCTGGGCATAATAACGTATTCTCGGATCGTCGAGTTTATTAAGATTACTTTCCAGGGTAGCGCTCAGGTGATAATCATTAACGGGATTATTATAGTAAGCAGGGAATTCATTGCCTTGTTCCTCAATATAAGATAAAGCTACCTGGTCGGCATAAGAACCGAATAAAGGATAAGTAGATGGATCACTGATCATGGAGCTCATTTCAGAAGCCACATCGATTTTTAAACCTGTTTTACCGGAAATACGCATCAGCAGCCGCAGGCGCAGACCATTGGCAAACATTCTCCACCGCGTAACGTTGCCTGACAAAAGAATATCTGAATTGATCGGATCTTTACCCGAGGTCAGCAGCGTATTGGCTTTTTTAAGGCTATCGATCAAGGCATAATAAATATCTTCCTGGCTATCGAACTTAGGCGAAAAATTTCCAGATGTTTTACCCTGTAACGCTTCGCTGAAAGGAATATCTCCAAAAATATCGGTTATTGTCTGGAACATCCATGACTTGAGTACAAGAGCTACGCCTTCATTATTTCCGAATTGTTTATCATGGCTTAAGATGCGCAGATTTTCAACATCTCTTAACTGGTCGAAGAAGTTCCAAAGAAAACCTCCCTGCACCTGCCCCGGCGTCCAGGCATCGTCAAATCCACTGGTATACTGATTAGCATAATAATCGCCGGCTACGCTGGCAGTAAACTCAGAAGTATAGGAATAATTACGCACCGAATTTTTGATGATCGAAGGAAGCAGAAACTGCGGGTTCTGCACTTCTACCGACCCATTTGGATTCTTATTGATAGCTTCAAAATCTTTAGTGCAGCCTGGTAAAAAAAGAGCCGCAGCCAACACTCCTGAAATGATCTTTGAGGCGAAGCCTGCCGATTTCAATAAAGGATTTATATACTGTTTCATGAAACAATTTTTTTTAAATTAGAAATTGACGTTCAGATTAAAGCCGAAACTCCTGGTGGTGGGAAGGCTTAAGTTTTCAAAACCTCCCACGAGACCTCCGCCGGTAGAAGCTCCTGTTTCAGGATCAAAATGCTGATTCTTTGTCCACAGCGCCAGGTTGCGGCCAACCAGCGACACCGATATATTCTGAATGGGCCACTTATCATACATTTTCTTCGGAAAATTATAGCCCATCTTTAACTCTCTCAATTTCACAAACGACCTGTCTACCAACTGAGCTTCTGAATTATGATCATAATATCTTTTATAAAAATCACGGGGTGAAGTGCCATTGATTCCCGTACTGTAAGTGCCATCGAATATGGTAAGGTTACGAGCGTAAGAACCATCTGTCAATAATACGCCGCCATCCTGGAAATAAGTGGGATCATACACTTTACCTTCTTCCCTGGTTAAACGAACGCCTTCTGTTTCTATAAGCTGTCCTGCGCCAATAGCTTTATTAATAAACCTTGAAATAATAACGCCGCCATGGCTCATGTCAAAAAGGAAATCGAGGTAAACTCCTTTGAAGGTTAGCCTGTTGTTCATACCCAATGTCCAGTCAGGATTAATATTTCCAAGATACATGGCATTTGAAGTGATCTGTGGGCGGCCATTTGATCCGATCACAATCATTCCTTTCAATTCACCGGATGGTACACGCTGGAAACCCGGTCCGTATAAAGCCCCCATACGTTCGCCCACGCGGGCATCGATAGTAGCATCTTCACCGGGAGCAGCCTGAACAATCTTCTCTACGCCGGGATATAATGAAATTACCTTACTGATGTTACGGGCAAAATTGAATGAAACAGACCATTCAAATCCGCTCTTTGTTTGTACCGGAATAGCGTTCAACTGAATTTCCATTCCTTTATTGGAAATTTCACCTGCATTGATTATACGTGCCCCATATCCCGAAGTAATGGGCGTTTGCAGCGGAAGTATCTGGTTCTTTGAACTGGTTTTATATACAGTAACGTCAAGGCCTAACCGACTATTAAAAAAGCTCAGCTCCGTACCCGCTTCCAGCGTACTGCTCTTTTCCGGTTTAAGGTTTAGGTTGTTTAACTGGGAACTCTCTGACAATGAGGGTATGCCAGCCCATAATGCCTGGTAATTATATGCGGTGATGATCTGGTATGGATCCGCATCATTACCTGCCTGTGCATAAGCGAGGCGTACTTTAAAAAGATTTATTTTCGGGGTCATTTTAAACCACCTGTTCAATAATATGCTAGTATTAACAGAAGGATAGAAATAAGAGTTATTCGAAGATGGCAGGGTGCTTGACCAGTCGTTTCGACCTGTAATATTTACAAATATTTTTTGCTGATAATCGAGTTGGAAAAAAGAATATAAGCTGTTTGTTTTACGGCGTTCATCGTATGACGATCCCTGTAAAGCCACGCTGCTGTTGTTCAAACTGTAAATATTCGGTAATAGTAATTGATTAGCTGTAGATACCCTGTTGCTGCGTCTTCTCTCCATAGTATTTCCGCCAAATGAAACATCATAGTGAAAATCGCCCACTTTATTATGGTAGTTCAGGAGGAAATCATAATTGTTCTCCTGGTATTTAAAAACTGTTTCCTGGTAAAAGCCTTTAGTGGCGTTAAA
>JBDTVL010000494.1:0-2903 GCA_040007215.1 Flavitalea sp. | reverse complement strand
TCCCGCCTGGAGTATACTATCACAAAGGCTCACCAGCAAAGATTTCTGAGTCACGACTCCACCGGTTTTTATCTTGACCAGGCCCAACAGATCATAAAGGATAACCTGCTGAGAAGAGAAAAAGTATATTCTTCTATGGAAACTTTATGGGAGCAGACAAGACTGCCAAAAGGTATGTCGACGGCCGATAAAACTTATTTTTTCCGCCAGGACCGCACGCGTCATTATGCCAACAGAACACCGGATATGAAATATCTAATCATAGATGAAGAGGACCTTGACCTGGAAGGTTATTTAAAAAGGCTGGAGGAGTATGAAAATATTTATCGCCAAACGTTCATGACCAAAGAAGGCGAAAACATCAATAGCGTATGGCCAACGCCGAGATAGCCCTAGCCTATAGGGGGAAATATTGAACCTATTGACAAATAAAAGTAAGTATTAAAAGTAATATATAAATAATATCCTCCATTGTAGCGAGTTTGTTTATTAAATTACATTTGAAAAAACGACGTTAACCAATGATGGATTCAAGAAGAGATTTTATTAAAAAAGCCGCTTTACTTTCGGGAGGCACAGGCCTTTTTTCGAACCTGCCTCCATCGATTCAGAAAGCGCTGGCTATAAACCCCGCCACCGGAAGTTCTTATCTCGATGCCGAACATATTGTGATACTGATGCAGGAAAACCGGTCATTCGATCATTGTTACGGCGCCCTGCAGGGTGTTAGGGGTTTTAATGATCCCAGGGCGATAAAGCAGCCCGATAACAACCTAGTATGGCTGCAGAAAAATGCCGCCGGTGAAACCTATTCTCCTTTCCGTTTAAATATAAAAGAAACAAAATCGACCTGGACAGGTTCGCTTCCTCATTCCTGGAACAACCAGGTTGATGCGCGTAATGGCGGCAAAATGGATAAATGGATCATCGCTAAACCATCCGGCCATAAAGAATTTGCCAATGCCCCGCTTACCATGGGTTATTACGACAGGGAAGATATTCCCTTTTATTATTCGCTTGCCGATGCTTTTACTATCTGCGACCAGAATTTCTGTTCATCGCTTACCGGCACTACGCCCAACAGGCTTTATTTGTGGTCGGGAACAGTGCGCGAATCGCACGATGCTAACGTTCATGCACATGTTAGAAATGGAGATACGGACTATGACCGCGAGGTAAAATGGAAATCCTTTCCTGAAAGACTGGAAGAAAATGGCATTCCCTGGAAGATATACCAGAATGAAATAAGCCTTGAATCGGGTTTCGAAGGAGAAGAAGACGACTGGCTGGGCAATTTTACCGATAACCCAATTGAGTGGTTCTCGCAATATAACGTGAGGTTCTCATCGGGTTACCAGAATTATCTTACAAAACTTTCAGCGTCTCTTCCGAAAGAGATCGGGGAGCTGAAAATTAAGGCAGACACGGCCACTGCCGATGATCTTAAAACTATTCAAAAAAATATAGCGGCAAAAGAAGCGCTGTTGATAAAAGTGGGCGCGGAAAGAGAAAAATGGAGTGCAGCCAGGTTTGATCAGTTGAGCGCGCATGAAAAAAATCTTCATGCCAAAGCATTTACCATAAACAGTACAGATCCTGACTACCGCAAGCTGGAAGCTTTATCTTATGATGATAATGGCATTCAGAGAGAAGTGAAGATTCCCAAGGGAGATGTGTTGCATCAGTTCAGGCAAGATGTGAAGCAGGGAAAGCTTCCTGTTATTTCCTGGCTCGTGGCGCCTTCTAACTTCTCTGATCATCCGGGCTCGCCATGGTACGGCGCCTGGTATGTATCGGAAGTAATGGATATACTCACCAAAGATCCTGAGGTGTGGAAGAAAACCATTTTCATCCTGTGTTATGATGAGAATGATGGTTATTTTGATCATGTACCTCCTTTTGTTCCGCCTGTTGCCGGCAAACCCGGAACTGGTAAGGTTTCTGCAGGTATTGACGCTTCTGCAGAACATGTAACCTGGGAGCAGGATAAAAAATTTAATCCTGATGAAGACGAAGCGGAGGATATCCGGGAAAGCTCTATTGGTTTAGGATTCAGGGTTCCGCTGGTTATTGCCTCGCCGTGGAGCCGGGGAGGCGCCGTTTGTTCGGAAGTTTTTGATCATACCTCCATACTGCAATTCATGGAAGTATTCCTCAGCAAAAAATTTAAGAAAAATATTCACGAGGATAACATCACGTCCTGGCGCCGCACCGTTTGCGGCGATCTTACTTCTGTATTTAAGCCTTATAATGGCGAAAAAATAAAACTGCCTTCTTTCCTTCAGAGAACAGAACATATTGAAAGCGTTCATAAGGCGAAATTCAAAAGAGATCCCTTTGGCTACCGCCCCTTGAACGAAAACGAGATCAGCAGCATCAATAAAGAACCTGGATCTTCGGGTATACTTCCCCGACAGGAAAAAGGGATTAGGGCCTCTTGTTCCCTTCCTTACCAGTTATATGCCGACGGGAAATTAAACGTTTCCGGTAAAACTTTTGATATGCAATTTGAAGCCGGTAATAAAGTGTTCGGCGCGCAATCGGCAGGATCTCCCTTTAATGTATATGCGCCGGGAAAATACCTGGCAGAGCATGAAAATGGTCAGCGCAGTTTTGAACCGTTGCGCACCTGGGCCTATGCCGTGAAAGCCGGCGACAAGCTGTTTGATGCCTGGCCGCTGAATGAATTTGACCAGGAACAATATCATCTATGCGTATATGGTCCTAATGGTTTCTTCCGTGAATTTAAAGGCAACGCCAGCGACCCTTCTGTTGATATTCAGGTAGGTTATACCAGCGAAAAAAAAGATGCAAAAAAATTATCGGGTAATGTAGATATCATACTGGCTAATCATGGAAAGAGTTCCTTCGATATTGAAATAAAAGATAATGCTTATAAAGGA
>JBDTVL010000493.1:0-2907 GCA_040007215.1 Flavitalea sp. | reverse complement strand
TAATCACGTTTGTCAGGGTTACCAGATTTCTTTATCAAAAACAGTAAGCCTCAATTCCATCGCTCTCAATCATTCCAAAAATGTAAATCTCGCCAAGATATTCAGCGGCACAGCTTTTTCGAGGCTTTCAACCAGTAAGGAATAAATAAAGTAAATGATAGTTTGAATTGAGAAAATTTTCAGCCATATCATTTTTTATTATTTACCTGTTTTCGGCAACAGAAGCTCATCAGTTGCTGAAACTTCCCATCGTGTTTCAACATTTCTCCGAGCATCAGCAGGAAGATCAAAAGATAACTTTCCTGCAATTTCTGGATATGCATTATATGCATGGTAGTCCTAAGGATAAAGATTATGACAGGGATATGCAGTTGCCGTTTAAAACATCTTCCGACTGTGTAATGTCCGTTACTCCCGTTACTGTTCCAGAATTAGGGACGACCATTTTATCTCCACAGGGGTTTATATTAAAGAACGATTTCTTTACAGTAAATGATTCCTTTGTGGCAGCAGCATTTCGCTGTAATATTTTCCAACCCCCTCGTATTTAACCTCATTTTTTACCGCATTAAATCAGCCTTAGTAATATATTATTGCCAGGTAAGATTTGTCATCATTAATGTACAGTTCCATTTCGGAAGCTGAGGCGGCCGTATTGATTATACTGACAAATGTTTCAATTGCTTGCATGGAAATATACAGTTTAACCTAAATAATTCATTCTAAAATGCTGCAACATATCATTCGTTTTAGCGTAAGAAATAAGCTGATCATTGGGTTATTCACCATCGCGCTTATTTTATGTGGCGGATATTCGGCAACTCGTTTACCTATCGATGCCGTTCCGGATATAACCAATAACCAGGTACAGATTATCACTGTGTCGCCATCGCTTGCCGCTCCGGAAATTGAACGGCTAATCACTTTTCCAATTGAACAGATCAATGCAAATATTCCAGGAATATTGGAGATACGCTCCTTTTCCAGGTTTGGCCTGTCATTGGTGACCATCGTATTTTCCGATGCCACCGATGTGTATTGGGCAAGACAACAGGTAAATGAACGGTTACAGCAGGTGAGATCACAGATATCGCCCGAAACCGGCAACCCCCTGTTGGCCCCTGTTACAACAGGGCTGGGAGAAATTTTTCAGTATGCTATCAGAGCCAAAAAAGGATATGAACAAAAATATACGCCACTTGAACTGCGAACCATACAAGACTGGATCGTTCGCAGGCAATTGCTCGGCGCCCCTGGTGTAGCGGACGTTAGCAGCTTTGGCGGTTATTTAAAGCAGTATGAAGTAGCGGTTAATCCTTCCAGGTTGCAAAGTCTGAATGTAAATATTAATGAAGTATTTAATGCTCTGCAGCAGAATAACCAGAACACCGGTGGATCTTATATTCAAAAAGGTCCAAATCTGTTATTCATCAGAACCGAAGGACTGGCGGAAAGTATTGAAGATATCTCCAGGATCATGGTGAAGAATACTTCGGATGGCATACCTGTTTTTATAAAAGATATTGCAGATGTCAGGATCGGGCATGCTAACAGGTATGGCGCTATGTGTTTTAATGATGAAGGAGAAGTAGCCGGCGCCGTGGTCATGATGTTAAAAGGAGAAAATTCTTCCAAAGTGATCAAAGCGGTAAAAGAGAGGATAGTGCTGATAGAAAAAACCTTACCCGAAGGCGTTATCATAGAGCCCTTTCTCGACCGTACCAAAATGGTCAATCATGCTATTGGCACTGTAGAAAAAAACCTGCTGGAAGGCGCTTTGATAGTGATTTTTATACTGGTTCTTTTCCTGGGCAACTGGCGGGCAGGCCTTATCGTGGCCTCTGTTATTCCGCTGGCTATGCTTTTTGCTATCATCATGATGAATATTTTTGGCGTAAGCGGCAACCTGATGAGCCTTGGCGCATTGGACTTTGGTTTGATCGTAGATGGCGCCGTGATTATTGTTGAAGCGGTGATGCACCTGTTGTATCATCGTACCGCCAATGCCCGTTCAAAATTGGTTTCGCAGGAGTATATGAATAATACGGTAGAAAATGCTGCAGGAAAAATGATGGGCGCCGCAGTTTTCGGGCAGATCATTATCCTTATTGTTTATTTACCAATACTCAGCCTAGTTGGCATAGAAGGAAAGATGTTTAAGCCGATGGCGCAAACAGTTTCCTTCGCATTGATTGGCGCTTTTATTTTATCGCTTACCTATGTGCCGATGATCGCCTCGCTTTGCTTGAATAAAAAAATTAATTATACGCCTAACTGGGCCGATAAAATGATGGGATGGTTACAGAGTAAGTATCAACCTGTTTTGATTAAGGCGCTTCAATTTCCCAAGACCATTATAGCTGTTGCTTCAGGCCTTCTTTTACTGGCGCTATCGGTATTGAACTCGCTGGGCGGCGAGTTTATTCCTAAACTGGAAGAAGGCGACTTTGCCGTAGACACCAGGGTGTTGACGGGAAGTTCACTGAACGCTACCATTGAGGCAACGCAGAAAACGGCGGCCATTCTGCTGAAGAAATTCCCGGAAGTTGAAAAAGTAGTCAGCAAAATCGGCAGCGGTGAAATACCCACTGATCCTATGCCTATTGAAGCTGCGGATATGATGGTGATCCTGAAAGATAAAAAGGAATGGACTTCCGCCAAATCTTTCGATGAACTGGCCGATAAAATGAGTATCGCCGTTCAGGAAGTTCCCGGTATTACCACCGGGTTTCAATACCCCGTTCAAATGCGATTTAATGAACTGATGACCGGCGCCAGGCAGGATGTGGTATGCAAAATATTCGGAGAAGACCTGGATACCCTGGCCGCCTATTCCAAAAAACTGGCCGATATTATTTATACCGTGAAAGGCGCTAAAGATGTATACCTCGAAACAGTTACCGGCCT